>NZ_JBXAYJ010000003.1:0-296806 GCF_056782215.1 Dellaglioa sp. CoH-55-MRSF-6 | reverse complement strand
GGACATACAAAAATCCCTCCATGATTATCGGATGAAATTATATTATTTCATCTGACAACCATAAAGGGATTATTACACAAGAAATTTCTTGTTGGAACTTTTTTTCATTTGTCTTTATAGAAATTTTCAATTAATCGATTAGGTATAAACCAAATTGATGGTACAATCAGACAAAAAATTAACACCAACTCTGGTTTAATAAATACTGACATCAATCCAATAAGTGAAAAAGATAACGACACCCATGTTTTATTGTCATTTTTAATTGCTTTTGCTAAATTTGATTCAGGCCCATTTGCTCGAAGTAATTCATTAGTTAATACTACATACATAATATTAAATAATAGAAAGACAAGGCCATATAAAAAGGCAGGCGCAAATTTATTATAATGTTCACCAACCCAGCTTGTTGCAAATGGCATGAATGACATTACAAACATAAATCCAGTATTAACAATCAACACCCGCCCATTGATTTTATCCGCCAATTGAAACATGTGATGATGATTATTCCAGGTGACACCAATTAAAAAGAAACTTAATACGTAAGCTAAAAAAGTACTTTGAAGCGGTATTAAATCTGAAAATGTGTCTCCCTCTGGTGCTTTTAACTCTAAAACCATGATTGTCATAATAATAGCAACTACAGCATCTGTGAACGCTTCAACTCTACCTTTTGACATACGAACCCCCTAAATTTTTATAAATTTAGTATTACAAAGATTAGTCATTAAATCAACTAAAAATAATTCCACTTTTTAAAGATAAAATATACTTCCAACAAATATGGCAGGCATAAACTGGTAGGTTAATTTATATTTTAATGATCAACTGGGACCATATTTATCATTTATTATGTTAACTATTTCTCTTTAATTTATATATTTTAATATATTATTAGTTAATACAAATAAATTAAGGAGTTCTAGTCTATGAATAAATTAAAATGGTTTTCCGGCGGAGATGATCGTGGAAAACAGGCCGAACAAATTATTACCGATTTATTAACTGATTTAAGTACAAATAATGGTAATAATACACTTAAAATTACGTTACAAGCTTATCTCGAAGAACTAAAACAAAAACGTTCTTCTGTTCCATTCATTTTAAGTCGCATGAACTTAGATCTTTCTAAAGCCATCAGGAATGATGAACAACCTTTATCTGACAATCAATCTAAAAAATTAAAAGAGTTAACCTCTATCTCCAATATTAGATATGGTTACTAACTATATTCTTTCTTGGTTTATACCTTTATTTTAATATAAAGTTCGTAAAAAACGACTACTTACAAAAATAATCCTTTGTAAATGGTCATTTTTTGTGTCCGTAATTTCTAACAAATTAATTTATTTTTTCATAATAGACCTCTAATTTTATGGCAAAATAAAAAAGATAACTCGTCGAATCAAGTCATCTTTTCATCTGTTATGTTGAATAGGATTGTCAAAAATCACCTTAAAAACACCTTAATTTGCATTCAAACTCATTCAATCTTATTCAAACTTTTAAAATGCAAAAGTGATATTTTATAAGGCTTTTCAACCTTATTCAAACTGTAAAATGGAGATGGCGGGAGTCGAACCCGCGTCCAAGCATATTGCCACTCAAACATCTACGTTCATAGTTATACTATTTAAAATTCGCCAACCGTAGCGCCGTATAACAGGGCTAACACGTCTGACTAACCTGATTAGTCTCTTTTAACTTCTCCAGGTGGAAGAAGTTAACGTAAGTCCACTTAATTTAGGACCCAGATCTAGCACATGGACGATACTAGGAGGATCTACGTTAGAGCGCTATTAAGCAGCTAAAGCGTAAGTATTACTATTATTTTTTGCAGTTATAATTTAACTGAGCGTTTTAACGAAGACGCAAACTTCGAAACGCAATCCAAGCTCAACCTATACCTGTCGAATCCTGAACATCCCCATAACAACTATAAACATACCATATTTATCAGTTAAAATAAAGATGTAACCTGACGACTTATTCTTTGACAAAAAAATGTCATTCAACTATTGTGAAGACAGTTACTTAGAAAGGGAGTTATAAAATGAAAATTGGAATTATTGGTGCAACTGGTAAACAAGGACAATCTACATTAAAAGAGGCAGTTTCTCGTCATTTAGATGTTACTGCTATTATTAGAAATAAAAGCAAATTAACAGAAGATGTTCCTTTTATAGAAAAAGATCTTTTCAAGTTAACAACTGCTGATTTAGAATTATTTGATGTTATTGTAGATGCTTTTAACGCTCCATTTGGTCAAGAAAATCTTCATCAAACATCATTAAAACATTTAACGGATATCTTAGCTGATACTAAGGTTAAGCTCGTTATTGTTGGTGGCGCAAGTAGTCTTTTCGTTGATTCTGAAAAAACACTGTTACTTGGTGATACACCTGACTTCCCTGAAGGTGCTAAAGCAACAGCCAAAAATATGCGTGATGCTTTAGTCACACTCCGTACCGTTTCAAATGTAGATTGGGTCTATATTTCACCAGCTGCATTTTTCAATCCTAGTGGCGAAAAAACAGGCCACTATCAAATTGCCGGTGACGTTTTAACAATGAATTCACAAGGTAATAGTGAAATTAGCTATGCCGACTTCTCTATCGCATTGGTTGATGAAATTGAATCTAATTCACATCATCAAGAACGTTTTAGCGTTGTTTCTAAATAAATTTAATTATCTGCCACTTTCACAAGAAAGTGGTTTTTTTTGTAAAAAAATAAGTGATAATCATCACTTATTTTTACGTCATTATCTAAATTATATTTTAATATTTACCTGCTAAAACGTCATCAATTAAATCTAAGACGCTATCATCTTGATTTGAACCGATACGATGATTTGCCATTTTAGCTGCCATATTTGAAGACTTTTCCATTGCAAAACTTAATGGTGTGTATGCCAACATCTCAGCATCATTATCATTATCTCCAACGGTTACTACTTCATCATCTTTTACATCCCATAATTCTTGCAAAGCATTTAACCCATTTTGTTTTGTTGCCTCTTTAACATTGATATCAATAAATCCAAAACCAGAAACTTTTGCAACTAATGATTCATCAACATTTTCTTTTAATTTAACCGCAAATGTTTTATATTCGTCAATGGGGCCATTAATCGTAACTTTAGAAATAGTTTTTTCAACCTTACTTAAATTAGGGACCTTAATAATGTCTGGATAGTACGTATTAGCCATTTCTACAAAGTTATCAGACTCACTTGCATCAATATACCCACTCTCATCTGTTGATGCTAAGATTCCATAATTTGGCGATACCTTTTGGATATATAAAACTGTTTTTTCAAATACGGCTGGATCAATATTAAATGATCTGATATGGGTGTTGCCATCATAAATAACCGCACCGTTATCTGAAACGTAACCTATTTCACCAGAGATACGTTTAAAAATATCTTTAATTTTCATAACTTGATTTCCACTTGCTACCACGAAATGAATCCCTTTATTTTTTAGTTCAACTAATTGGTGACTAAATCTAACTTCATCAAACGTTTTATTATCTCTTAAAAATGTACCATCTAAATCCACTGCAATTATCTTGACTGTCAAAATTACATTCCTCCGATTATGCTTTAATAACTCTATTATACTGCATAAGTAAACGGATACAAAGAACTAAAAAGAAACGCCCCTTGGAAAAGAACGTTTCTTTACAATTTATGATTTAAAATATCATCAATGCTATCCAAAACACTATCATTTTGATTCAACCCAATGATGTGTTTTGCTGTTTTTTTAGCTAACTTTGATCCGCTAGCCATAGAAAAACTATTCGGCGTGAACGCCAACATTTCTTGATCATTATCATTATCCCCAAATGTCGCAACTTCTTCATCCAAGATTTGCCAACGATTTTGTAGTAAATTTATGCCGTTTTTCTTTGTCGCGTTCACTAAATTAATATCAATATAACCAAATCCAGACGCTTTTGCTTGAAGTTTATTATTCATTTCAGTATTTAATTGTAATGATATTCTTTCATATAACGACACGGGAAAATGACCCGTCAGCATAGAAATTCCTTGATTAAGTGATACCAAATTATCGACTCCGGTTACTTTCGGATAATAATCATTTACATCTTGAATAAATGTATCAGATTCCCGTTTATCATAGAAACCTCCTTGATTATTAACCGCTAATAGTCCTATTTCAGTGAATGTTTCCTTCAAATACTGAATCGTTTCTTGATAGAGACTATTTTCAAAAATGTATTCTTTCAATAACTCTTTTGCATCTTGAATGACTGCTCCATTTTCAGCAACGTAACCAATTTTATCTTTAATTTCTTTAAAATATTGTTCAATGGCTAAGGTTGGATTCCCACTTGCTACCACAAAATGTATTCCCTGTTGTTGCATCCTTTCAAATTGATGCGAAAATCTTTCTTTATCGTATGATTTATCATCCCTTAAAAATGTACCATCTAAATCTACTGCAATTAATTTAATCGTCATCCCTGCCACCTCTAACGTTATTATACATGATTTCTATACATAACTATATTCTTCAAATGGCGTATCAAACCAGTCATAACGCATTATAATTTGCATGACTCGATTCACAGGAATCCACAATCCCGACCGTAAAATATCTTTCATTGTCTCTAGAAATATCTTGTCATTTTTTGTACTATTTGGTTGTTTAATTTTTATAATTTCTGAATTTTCAGTTTTTACAGTAATAATATGATTGTTCAACGCAATGACTTGTGCAGAAACGATATTATCACTTATTAATTTATTATCTTTGTTTTTATCTATTTTCATTTTGTTAAACTTCCTTTCTGGTATAGGTTCATACTACCTTGGCTTTATGACTTATCTATGAAGTTATTAATAATAAATCATTAAAAAAAGCTTAACCAGTTTAAGAACTGATTAAGCCTTAAATTAATAAACAACAACAGGTTCGTTTTGTGAAACGTTCGCAAATAAAGTTGCCATTGCGGCTGGTTTTGTATTAACACAACCACCAGAACCATCTTTAAGATAAGCTGTTTTAGACCAATTTGTTCTCCAACTAGCGTCATGGAAACCAATTCCACTATTTGTGAATTGAGCCCAGTAACTAACTTTGACAGAATAATTAGCTTTACCAACTTCACTACCTTTAAGTATTGATGGCGTTTGTTTGTACATAATATACCAAACACCCTTAGTTGTATCTTCACCAGTACTATGTTTACCAGTTGCAACATCAGTTGTTAAAACAACCTTGCCATTTTTATGGATCCAAACTTTCTGCTGCGCAATTGACACTTCAGCATACGTATCTCCAAGTCCATCATTTGCAGTCGTTGTGTAACCAGTTCCATAAGTATTATAGCCAACACCATATTTATCATTGGTTGCGTCAATAGCTGCAGTACCATCTTCTAACGCTGTCAAAACATGTGTCACTGAGTCATTCATTCCAAGGGCCCAACCATATGATTGTCCACTAACTGGAACAGTACTTCCTGTAGCCGTTTTAAAATTATACTTTTTATTCAATGTTGCTTGTTTCTTATTAATTTCATCTACTTTTGCAGAAATACCACTCGTATCAACAACATATTTACCATCTTCAACAGTTGCTTGCTTAAGAATATCTGCACCCTTCAACGTATACTTCGTTGATTGAACGGTATAAACAGTCTGTCTAGCAGCTAGTGTATCCAATTTTTCAGTATCAGCTTTAACTGTTTTACTGTCAGCAGATAAAGGTTGGAGTTCAGTATCCTTCAACTTCGTAATGCTACTATAGCCAGCCTTATCATAGGCAGCTAAAATTTGCTTAACATTATATTGATTCCCTTTTTTCCCAGGTGTTACTGATACTTTTCCATTTTTTAAAATGGGACTTGCATCAACAGCCACTGTTCTTGTTTTATTTAACTTTGTTAGTTGGGTTTTTAATTGTGCTTTTAATTGATCCTTAACTGTTGTATTCAACTTTTGTGGAACAATCGCATAATTTTTCTTAACATTTGAAGGAAGAATGGTACGTTGCTTCTTCAACAATGCTTTAATCGCTGGCTTATCTTCATCAGTAAAACCAGTTGTTGTATCTTTTGCATCGACTATTTTTGTTTTACCTACATAAATAACATTTTTTGACGTTTCATTTTTTAACTTACTAATAACTTTATCAACACTTAATCCACTGACATCTGTATCATTAATTGTGATGCCTTTATTAAAATGCATACTTTGATTGAAACTTGCTCCACCAAGAATTCCCAAAACTAAAATACTTCCGATACTAATACCAATCTTTAACGATTTTTTCATAGTTTTTCACCTCATATTATGAATTCATAGTGCGCTATTCCCAATAAAAATATCATACCGCACTATGAATGTCGAATCAATTTTGTTGTTTTCTAAATTATACTCTTTATAACTTTTAAAATCTTTTAAATAATATTTGACAATAATATCAGATTTATCTATACTACATTTATCAACTAACTCAGAGAGGAAATCAAGCCTATGACTTATTCACAAGTAAAACTTAATAATCGTTGGCAAAGCCGGTTATTCAGATTGTAGTCTGTTTTTTACAGATATAATCTGTCTATTCAGATTGTATCTGTATATCGGTTTGGTTTCTATAAATCAAAACCCCTGTATGGATATCAGTATATTCATGCGGGGGTTTTGTCTTTCAAGACGGCCCTCGAATCTGAGGACTGTCTTTTTTTATTAAAAATTAAAGGGGTACTTATAAAATGAAACGATTAATTGGAACCATTATTGCGTTATTTTTATTCTTAGTGATTGCTTTTTTCTCAACACTTCAACCAACAACATTTTCAAACGCTAAAGGAGTACCAACAATTGGTATTCTTCAATTAACAACACATCCTGCACTGGATGCGATTCATAAAGGAATTATTGCTGGATTAGAAAAAGAAGGTTACGTACCTGGTAAGTCTGTGAATATTGATTTCCAAAATGCTGAAGCTGATCAAAGTAATTTAAAATCAATGAGTGACAAGTTTAATAATGAAAATGTTAATCTCATGATTGGTATCGCAACACCCTCTGCACAATCTTTAGCTAATGTAACTAAAAAAACACCAATTATTTTAGGTGCCGTTACTGATCCAAAAGGTTCTGGTTTAGTTAGCAACAATCAGAAACCAGGTAATAATATCACCGGTGTTTCTGATCAAGCACCTATTAAAGCACAGTTAGCTTTAATGAAGGAACTAATACCTAATATGAAAACCGTGGGTGTCCTTTACACATCAAGTGACGATTCAGCTACAAAACAGTATCAACAATTTAAATCTGCAGCAATCAAATCAGGCTTAGAAGTTAAATCGGCAACAATTACCTCTACAAATGATGTTGACCAAGTGTCACAATCGCTCGTAGCATCTGTTGATGCCGTTTATGTCCCCACGGATAACACAGTAGCATCAAGTATGCAGACTCTCGTTAAAAATGCGACACAAGCTAAAATTCCAATTTTCCCTGCAGTAGATACAATGGTCAAAAATGGCGGCTTGGCAACTATTAGTATTAACCAATATGATTTAGGTGTAGCCACTGGTAAAATGGCTGCTGCCGTTCTTTCTGGAAAAAGTGTCCCTGCAACAACACCAATTAATTTTGTAAAAAAAGGTGATCTTGTTATTAATTTGAAAACAGCAAAGGCCTTAAATATTACAATTCCACAAGCATTAATTGATCAAGCCAAAAATAAAGGAGAGTTAATCAAATGACAATTATTGTATCTGCTATCGGACAAGGACTCCTATGGGGGGTTTTAGGTCTTGGTCTTTATCTTTCATTTAGAATTTTAGACTTTCCTGATATGACTGTCGAAGGTACTTTTCCAATGGGCGCCAGCGTAACTGTGATTTGTCTAATCCACGGAGTTAACCCGCTTCTGGCCACATTCTTTGCATTTCTAGCAGGGACACTAGCTGGTCTAGCCACCGGGTTACTTTATACAAAAGGTAAAATTCCGATTTTATTAGCTGGAATCCTTGTCATGACAAGTTTATATTCAATTAACCTACGAATTTTAACAAAAGCAAATATCAGTTTACTTGGACAAAATACAATTTTTTCTGCTCACTTTCTAACTAATCTTCCTGCATCTTTTGATTCCGTTGTATTAGGGCTCATTCTGGTTATCATTAGTATTGGCTTACTCGCTTTCTTTTTAAATACCGAATTAGGCCAAGCGTTCATCGCAACCGGTGATAATGAAAAAATGGCCCGCTCACTTGGTATCCAAACCGATCGTATGAAGATTTTAGGACTAATGGTTTCAAATGGCTTCATCGGACTTGCCGGTGGGCTAATCGCGCAAAATAATGGCTATGCTGATATCAGTATGGGTATCGGAACGATTGTCATTGGGCTTGCTGCAATTATTATCGGTGAAGTTGTTTTTGGTAACTTATCATTAACAGCACGTTTGGTTGCCGTTGTCATTGGTAGTATTTTCTACCGATTTGTTATTTTAATTGTATTAACATTAGGCTTTAACGCAAACGATTTAAAATTAATTTCTGCTATTATTTTAGCATTCTGTTTAATGTTACCAACTCTCCGAAAAGCGCTAAGACTAAATACTTTGTTTGAAGGAGGCCATTCAAAATGACTGAACCCATTTTTTCACTTTCCAATATCGTCACTACCGTTAATACCGGTACTTCTGAGGAGCAACAAATCTTAAAAAATTTAAACCTCACCATCAATAAAGGCGATTTTATAACTGTAATTGGTACTAATGGCGCTGGTAAATCGACCCTTTTCAATACAATTGCTGGTAATATTAAACCAACGAGTGGCAAAATTATGTTACGCAATAAAAATATTACGAATGAAAATGATATTAAACGGACAAATTATATTAGTCGTGTTTTTCAAGATCCTAAAATGGGCACAGCACCTAGAATGACAGTCGCTGAAAATCTATTATTAGCCTTAAATCGAGGCAGTCGCCGTCGGTTTAAACCTCGTCATTTAAAACAAAAAATGACGCAATTTCGTGAATTAACCGCAAAGATGCCAAATGGTTTATCAGAACATTTAAATACACCTGCTGGAAACTTGTCTGGTGGTCAACGTCAAACATTAAGTTTTTTAATGGCAACTTTGATTCAACCTGACTTACTGCTACTAGATGAACATACGGCCGCCCTCGACCCCAAAACAAGCCAAGAATTATTAAAATTAACCGCCGAAATTGTTGAACAAGAACAATTATCTTGTCTAATGATTACGCATCACTTAGAGGACGCATTATCATATGGTAATCGAACAATTGTCTTAAATGATGGTCAGATTCAATCTGATTTATCAGGTGAAAAACGTGCCAACCTATCTACGACTGATTTATTAGCCTATTTTAATGATTTAGAATAAAAAATACCACAACCTTATAAAAGTTGTGGTATTTTTTTACGATTTTATATTCGCTTTCTTAGTTGCAATAACAACAACTGCCAAGGCAAGTAAGATTAATAATGTCGAACCAACGAACAAACCGTTGTATGACAATCGTTCAATTACGATTCCACCAACTAATGGTCCTAACGCTTTACCAATAGATGCGGCAATATTAATCGTTCCTTGTGCCTTACCTTCTTGACCTGGCTCGGCCAGTTCATTAATCCATGCCGGAATGGCTGGGAATGCGACCATTTCACCTAACGTCAACAAGACCATTGAAAAGACAAAATGAGAAAAGTCTTTCGCAAAAATAAGTGTTGTAAATGATAACGCAAATAAGCCAACACCCATAATAATTTGTCTAAATAATGACTTAGCAATTGTTCTCGTTACAAGCGTCACTAGTGGTTGTCCAAAAACAATGAGTCCTGCATTAATCGTCCATAATAAACTATATTGACTCAATGGAATATCTAACTTATCCATATAAATTGATAAATTACTTTGCCATTGCTCGTAACTCAACCAAATAACCAGGAATGTTAACCACATTGCGCCGATAATCCAAACTTTGGGATTAACACCAGCTGATTGTTCTGATTTTGTTGGTTTCACTTTTTTTCGTATTGGATCAACTCTATACGCTAAAATAGCAGTAATCAAAAATATTGAATATAAAATTAATGCTGATACAAAGACCATTGTGACACTAACTTCAATCACGTATCCAACTAATAATGTCCCAATAACAATCCCTAAATTTAAAGCTAAATAAAAGAGATTAAAAACATATCGACTATCTTTTCTTCTAATTGTGGCCGCAAATGAATTTAAAATTGTTGCCACAATCCCGTTACCAAGACCCAAAATAACTAGCAAAATTGGGTATGCTGGCCAGCCATGCATGAAAACTAAGCCTAATACGGCCAACCATGCAATTACGATTCCTACCAATGTCGCATAATAAGGCCGCCATTTATCAAATAAATAACCACCAGCATAATTACCAATAATAGTCGCAACTGAGTTTATTAATAGTACAATTCCAGAAAATGTTAAACTTTTACCTAAATAGTTATGCATGTAAATTGTTGTTAACGGCCAGACGAAACTTGAACCTGCGCTACTAATCACTGAACCTATTAACAACCATTTTAATTTAATTTCTTTCGTCATTTTTTTCCGAAAGCCCCCTTTTTAAGGTTACTTAATGTTCAATTTTTCTAAATACTTTTGATTCTTTTCACGATCAAATTCATTTTCTGATTGTGCGATAATAACAGCTGCTAATGAATTACCAACAACATTGACGGTTGTACGACCCATATCTATGATTCTATCAACTCCAGCGATAAAAGCCAACCCCGAAGCAGGAACACCAATAGTTGAGATTGTCGCTAATAGGACGACAAATGATGCACCAGGTACTCCAGCCATCCCTTTAGACGTAATCATTAACACAATCAATAATGTAACTTGTTGTCCAATTGATAAATTAATATGGTATGCCTGTGCCAAAAACAGAGCAGCTATTGACTGATAAATTGCTGATCCATCTAGATTAAATGTATATCCTGTTGGAACAACAAAAGAAACAATTCCCTTTTTAACACCAAAATTTTCCATTTTTTCCATAATTTTAGGCAGTGCTGCTTCAGAACTAGCCGTTGAAAAAGCAAGAATCATTTCATCCTTGATTACCTTTAACAAGACGATTAAATTAATTTTAAATAATTTAGCAACAAGACCCATTACTACAATAACAAAAAATATCATCGTTATATAGGTCACAATAATAAAGAACCCTAATGGTTTTAAAGCAGAAACGCCTAATTGTGCTATTGTGACACCAATTAATGCAAAAACACCGATAGGTGCCAATTTCATTACCCAGTTTGTCACTTTGAACATAACTTCAGATACAGCTGAGAAGAAATCAATAATCGGTTTTCCCTTCTCACCTAGCGTTGCTGTCCCGAGTCCAAATAAAACGGAAAAGAAGATAATAGGCAGCATATCACCTTTAACAAGTGCCTCAAAAATATTAGTTGGCACAATATGCATTAAAATCGTACTCAACCCAGTAGAGGTTGAGTTTTCAGTTGTAACATATTGACTAATATCGACTTTATTTAAAGCTGTAATATCTATAAATTGTCCGGGTTTAGTTAAGTTACCAACAATTAATCCTAATGCAATCGCAATTGTTGTCATAATTTCAAAGTAAATTAATGTTTTTCCACCGATTCTACCTAATTTGTGGATATCTCCCATATTGGCGATTCCGACCACTAGACATGAAACAACAATCGGTAAGACAATCATTTTGATCATATTAATAAAGATGGTTCCCAGCGGTTGAAGTGAGTTAATAATGAGTTTATTTTGATACCCAATAGCACCAATAATAATTCCTAAAATTAATCCAATTAAAATTTGCCACCCAAGACTAATTCGGTACGCTTTATAATATTTCAATTTAACCATCCTCACTATATTTTAATTTACTATGGTTAATCTTATCATATATACGAACAATTATGTTATTTTTTTATTAAAAAAGAGCAAAAAACTGTAAAATGAGTTTTTCGCTCTTTTAACATTCATATTTTTAAAATATTATCTGATGACACTAACGGAACATTGTGCATTTTGAGCCATATAACTAGCTTGAGAGCCAATAAATAATTTCTTTGAATTACTTGGCGTATTCGTTTTTGAACCGCAAATTAGAATATCCGGTTTAAAATCTGGAATAACCTTCTCAACAATTTCAGAACCTGGTCTACCAGCAGAAACAATTGCTTGTACATTTTTAACGCCAAAATCATGCGCCTTATCTACATAGCGTTCGATACTTTCTTCAAGTAATTTTTTATTTTCTTTGATAACAACTGGTGACATAGAATCAAAAATATTCATATCACCTGTCTCTAATATTGAAACAATCCCTAAAGGAATTTGTTGTAACTTAGCTAACGCTACCGCATAATTAAAAGCTAAAATTGATGATTCAGAATCATCCTCATCTATGGCAACTAAAACGCGTTTAAAAGTTACCGGTGTTATGTCAAAGTCCAACTTTTCTAATCTATTATTCATATCGTCACTCCTCACTTGTTTTGTTGCCATTATTGATGATTTTACTTACGCCAGTTACTTGGGCTCCAAAGCTGCCCTTCCATTGAGCCATGCAAGCTCTCAATTTCAACTGACTGATCTTTTAATAGCGCAATTGTAGCTTCAATCAATAATTGGTTTTCTTCTGTTTCAATTTTTTTAAGCTCAGCAATTGTCCAGTCAACATTTCCATCCATTTTAATCACTCCTTTTACTCATACAAACGTACCATAATTAGATTAATAAATTGAATTTAATGCTTACTATTTTCCAAGGCGATGATGAGTTTTGCTAACTGTTCATCACTTGCAGCAAAACTTATTCTAAAGTAGCCCTCACCAAATTCTGTGAATGCACTACCTGGAACAACAGCTACCTTTTCTTTCAGAGCAAGTTGCTGACAAAATTCAACTGACGTTAATTTTAGTTTTTTAGGTATTTCAACGAATAAATAAAAGGCGCCATCTGGTTTAATTAAATTATAACCTAATTTTTCTAAGGCTGTTACCAATCTATCACGACGAATATGATAAGCATCTCTCATTGGTACACTATCTTGCTTCCCATTTTTAACAGCTTCAAGTGCAGCTACTTGTGATAAAGTTGCCGCGGTCGTTACGTGATATTGGTGGACCTTTTTCATAGCATTAATTAATCGTTCTTCAGCTAATACAAACCCAATCCGCCAACCGGTCATTGCATGTGATTTAGACAATCCCATTATTAAAATTGTCCCTTCAGGATACAAATTAGCCATGGAAATATGCGGTTGTTCATAGGTTAACTCGCAGTAAATTTCATCGCTCATCACCCAAATGTCATGTTTTTTCAAAACATCTTTAATAGAAGATAACTCAATTTTACCATAAGAAACACCGGTAGGGTTAGTTGGATAATTAAATATAAATCCAACGATAGCTTTATTCTTATTTTCCTGCAATGTCTTTTCAATAAGCTCTGCCGTTACCCTAAAGTTCGTCGTACGTGTATCCATAAAAATAGGTTTAACGCCTTGTAACTGCATTAATGGCAAGTAAGCTGGATAACAAGGAACTGGTACTAAAATGTAATCTCCTGGTGTTGTTACCGTCTTTAATGCTGTAGCAATTGCCTCAGTTGCCCCAACGGTCACTAAAACATTCTTTGCGTCATAAGCCAATTCAAACTTTTCATTATAATAATCAGCAGTTGCCTGTCGTAATTCTGGATTACCAGCTGAGGCTTCATAATGTGTTTGTCCGTTATCAAGCGCTGTTTTTGTAGCGTCCATAATATGTTGAGGTGTGATGAAATTAGGTTCACCTAACGTTAACTTATCGATACCGTCTATTTTGGAGACCCATTCATCAAATCGACGAATACCTGATAATTGTATCTGATCAGCTACTGTATTTATTTTGATCATTAAGACACCTTCTCCGAATTAGAATGAATCTTAATTATACATCAAAAAAATAACGATTTATAAAAATTCTTATAAATCGTTATTTCAACTTATCTAAACATTGTTTTCGTTGCTTTTGCCAAAACTTTTGGCATTTTTTCATAATGATGTAATGGTGTTAATTGCGTATCTGAAATTCCTAAGAACTTATACACAGCAATTTGTGCACAACGGAACGAATACTGTTCTGTAAAGACCATATCAAATGGCATTTCTGCAAATTGACTAATAAAGGCCAAATTCTTTGAATGTTCAGGTACAACGTCAGGACGATCACCAATTGCGCGACGGTTAAATAAGGCACTCGCATATGGCATATAAACAGGTATAACATTAACAACACTATCCATAATTTCATCTGTACGTTGGCTAATATTATTCGTAGCTGTATCTGTTTGAGCCAAATGGCCTAATAATTCTTCTAACATTTCGCGACCAGTCATCTCGATAAATGGTTTTTGAACAAAATCACCCTTGCGACGAGGATATAAACAGTAACCCCAGAATACAGTCTCATTTTCTTTTTGAGCATGGAAATGAGGTTGATGATGAACCACGATTGATAATAAATTATTACTATCAACCCAGGTATTCAATGCATTACCAGGTTCTTGTTGTGTAATCCGTGCAATTTCATTTACTGCTAAATGATTATCAGTTGTGACTGTAAAACTCATCCATTCACTTTGTTGACGATCATTAAAGAATTTATCTGGTTTACCTAAGTTATAGAAATGTTCAGTAGCTTGTTTCCATAATTTAGCACTAGGTGCATAGTCCATATTTTCCACAATCGGTGTATCAATATCGCCCATTGATGAACTATCTGTAATTGAACCATTCGTATCAAATACTAAATCGCCATCATTAATAATGATTTCGCCGACTTTATTATCATTATCGACTTCTTCATATTCAAGACCAGTGACAACAATATCGTCACGTAAAGCTGTATCTTTAAATTTAAATTCAGTTATCTTACGGTTATCCACAAAGGTTACACCACGGTCTGTAAGATATTTACGCATTGGTAAAATAATACTTTCATATTGGTTATATGGTGTTCTTGTAACACCTTCCAATGTGTTAATACGACTGAATTCAAGAATCATTCGGTTCATATAACGACGTAATTCCATTGCTGAACTTTCCTTTTTGAAGGCAAAAGTTGTTTGCCACATATACCAGAAATTAGTTGTAAACATGTGTGGACTATTTTCAAACCATTTTTCAATACTGATATCATTAATCTCTGATTCCTTTGATTCAGGCATCGTCATTAATTTTGTTAGTAAAACGCGATCTCGTGTATTAAATTGCATATGACGATAATCATTCTTACCGCCTTTATTTCTAATACCATCCATTTTATCAATTAAGCGTGCAATATCATGCGTTGGATGTGCATGATCAAAATCTAAAATTTCATCTGTAACTGTCTTTCCAGGATTATCCAATGATGGCACTTCTCGAAGAACATCCCATAAGTTTTCATATGTTTCTTCATTCAACATACGACCACCTTTAGCTAGGAATCCTTTTTGATTACTCAAACCTTGGTTACCATATTCAGTCACATAATCTTTAACTGCAGCGCCATCATTAGCACCATGTTTTTCTAAACCAAACATCGTAATTTGGTCACCATGCCAGCCACCATCACGAATTAAATAGATACCTGCTGCTAAGTTACCAACACCTGTACCAATCATATATGCTTTTTGAGTCATAATCTATTCCTCCTTCGATTTTTCGCCTTCACGAATCATTTTAATTAAATGTTCCAAACGGTTTAATGTTTTTTCAGGTGTTAAAAAGTAAAAACGTTTTAATCCTGTTTGTTTATAATCAATAAGTCCCACATTTTTTAAAACTTTCAAATGATGTGAAACTGCCGGTTGTGATAACGCCATGCGGTCAACCAGCTCAGAAACCGTTAACTCTTGCCGTGACTTAGAACCTAGCAAAATAATTAATCGTTGTCTTTTTTCATCTGCCAAAGCGTTCAAAATATCTAGATTGGAAATAAATTCCTGTAGCGCTTCGGATTGCCCTGGTTCTAATTCTTCAGCTTCCATTGTCAATCATCCCCCTATATCTATCTTCATGAATATAATAACACCACGTTAGAATTTTAGCAACCGCTTTCAGTAAACGTTTTAATTTACTGCCTAATCTTTTTTATTCATCTTAATTTGAATTCATTTAAATAAAAAAAGTGGCTCTCTACATTAGTAGAAATCCACTTCACCTATCTTACATTTTATCCATTGTTTCATTTAATAATTCATCAACTTTATTATTACCTTCATTATCTGCATGACCCTTTGTCCATTCAAAATCAACATTAGTGAAAGCTGGTATTAATTCAGCAACTTGTTGCCAAAGTTCGACATTAAGTACTGTTTGACCATCCGCTTTTTTCCAATTTCGACGTTGCCAACCTACTAACCAATTTTTTTGAATTGCATTCAAGACATACTTCGAATCTAATATAAATACGACGTGTTCTTCTCGTAATCCTAAATCAATTAATTTTTTCATAGCTTGAAGAAATGCCATAATTTCCATATGATTATTAGTTTTACCTTTTTCACCATCTGTACCAGAAAAGGTCTCACCCGGTGTTTTAATATAAAAAGCCCATGCCGCAGTATCTTCTGCTAGGACGTGACCGCCTAATTTATTACCATGATTTCTCGAACCACCATCAGTCCAGACTTGAATTGAATCTGAAGTTAAAGTTACGGATTGATGAACTGCTGTCGCACTTTTTTTACTACCTGTCGCTGTTGGTCTAGGTGCCCCATCATCCATCCAATTTTGGGCTTCATCTCGCGTTTCAAATCCTTTGTATCGTGCCCCATCGTATCCATTAACCAACTTTGCCACATCAGGCCATTTTGTGAAAATACCCGTTTTACGTCCTTTATATACTGCATAAAAATTCTTAGCCAATTTAAATCACTCCATTAGTCAGTTTATTGATTCTTTTATTGTAAGCTAAAAGGCACTAAAAATATATTTAAATAAAAAATACTCATTCTAAAGTATGCAAAAAAACCACCGTTCTAATCAACGGTGGCCATCATTTATTTAACTAAATTATGCTTTTTTTGCTGCAACTGCTGCGTCGTTAGCTTTGCTTTCTTTTAAGAAAGTAGCAAGTTCTTGTTGTTTACGACGACGGTTCTTTTTGTTTGGAGTATTAACTGGACGACGATCGTTACCGACACCTGTATGGTTGTTTGATGACATTTCGCAATCCCCCTTTCTTACAATCTCTTAATTTTAAACTGTATTCAGAAATAATTCAAGTTAATCATTAATTTCTTATAATGGACTCAAAAAATTAAGTTCATAAATAAAAAAAGATAACCGGCAGTAAGTCGATCATCCTCTATGAATACTGCTCAGGTAGGGATCGAACCTACGACATCTTGATTAACAGTCAAGCGTTCTACCGCTGAACTACTGAGCAATCTTTATAATTCATTTCTGTCTATACTATTTTATACCATAGGTTAACCTATTTTGTAAAGATATTTTTGGTAATATTTACTCAATATGATTGTCTTTTAATATCGCATTCAAATCATTTTGAGCTTCTTCTGTTTTATGCCACTCTTGATATTCAGTAAATGCTTCTAGTGGCATTTCAAAATTTTGATTAATATATTTTTCATAATTAATAACGTGTGATGATCTGGGAATATTTAACTGTAGAATACGGACTTCTTTCAATAAATCTCTTTGAACTGCAAGTTCTGCTCTCCCATTTTGTACCATGTTCGATAATTCAAAATATTTAGAACCATCTTTTCTAGTAATTTCTTCAATTAATGATAAAACTTCATGACTTTTCATATTGAACCCAACTTTCTACATCTATTCTCTTAATTAAGTATAAACACATTTGACAATAAGTACAACAAGCACAAAAAAAGCCACTACATCGCAATAGTGGCTAGCATAAGAGAGAAAGAGAATTGATAAAGGTAATTCATATACCTTACAAACTTAAGATAACATCAAATGTAAGCGTTGTCAATAGTTTGTATTAAAAAAGTGCTGTCGAATGATCTACGCCAACACTTTCCTATTATTTCGTATTATCTGGATGAACAATACTTGTTGGGTTCTCAATAATATGACTTATTGAATGCCCTGATATATTTACTAAACTAAAGAATACCACAGCGACTAAAATCACAGCTGTTAGCACCTTACTTGGTTTAGACATTTTTTCATTTAAAACAGAGCCATAGAAATCCTTTTTTACCTTTTCGGTAATAACTTGCTTTGAAACGCCTAAATTTGCTTCATCAGCACTTTCTTTGTCTACTTGGTTAATAAGATAGTCATCGATACTAAACGCTTTTTGAGCCTCTTTTTGTTTCTTTTGGTACGCTGTTTTTTCTTTTTTTGATAATTTTTTAAACCAATCAATATAAGCTTTATATTTAGTGACAACTTCTTTAGTAGGACCAACTTGTTTTAAATCACCATATTGGATCCATGCGACACGATCGCATAGCATTTCAATTTGTTTTAATGAATGACTAACAAAAATAATTGTTTTTCCTTGTTCTTTAAATTCGTTAATTTTATCAACACATTTTTGATAAAAAGTATCATCGCCAACTGACAATGCCTCATCAATAATCAAAATATCAGGATCAATATGCACGGCAATAGCAAAGCCTAAACGAGATTTCATCCCACTAGAATAGCTTTTAACGGGTTGATAAACAAAATCACCTAAATCAGCAAAATTAATAATTTCATCTAAAATATCATCAATTTGTTGGTTAGTTAGACCCTGCATTAAACCTTTTAATCGAATATTTTCTAATCCGGTTAGTTGGCCTCTCAATCCAGCGCCGATAGCAATAATAGAAGTTTCTCCGCGAACATCTACAATACCGGTTGTTTGTGGAATAATCCCCGAAATAATATTGGATAACGTTGATTTACCTGAGCCGTTAACGCCAATTAAACCAAGTGTTTCTCCACTCATAACATCCATCGAGATTCCTTTAAGAGACCAAAAATGAGGTACCGTCGTACTTTTAAAAGAAAAGAATGATTTGATATGTTCAGATTTTGTTTTAAATAAGTCATATTCTTTTGTGACATTTTTTACTCTAATTTTATAATCGACCATTTTTTCAACTTCCTAAAAACGTATTTTCTTACAATTGTCATCATGTTACTAGACTTACTATCAGCCGTCAAGCAAGCACAAAACACAAATAGAACCAATCCATTTATTTTAACGCTTTAAATGAATTAGTTCTACATATGGATGATAATTTTATTTATTTTTTAATAAACTTGCAGCTGCTTCATCAACAATGACAACTACATCATCATGATTTTGTAAGAAACTTGCAGGTAGGTCTTCTGTTATAGGGCCTTCAATCATTCCCTTAATAGCTTCTGCCTTACTTTCACCAAAAGCTTCAAGTAAAATCTTGTGCGACTTCATGATTGATCCAATACCCATTGAATAAGCATATTCAGGAACATCATTTTCGTTATCAAAGAAACGTGCATTTGATTTGATCGTTGACTCCGTTAAATGAACTTTATGTGTCAAGCTATCTTCAGCTGTTCCAGGTTCATTGAATCCAATATGACCATTTTTACCAATACCCAAAATTTGTAAATCAATTGGATTATCTTCAATAATTTTGTCATAACGTTTTGTTTCTTTTTCTGAATCACTTTCAAGACCATTAGGTAAGTAAGATGTCTTAAATGGTTTTTTACTAAATAAATTTTCATTCATAAAGTAACGGTAACTTTGTGAATCTTTTTCACCTAAACCAACATATTCATCTAAGTTAACTGATGTTGAATCCGTAAAATCTAAGTCACTGGCTGTAATTGCGGCATAGGTTGTTAATGGTGTGCTTCCTGTAGCAAGTCCAAAGACTTTAGCATTTGCTTCTTTAGCAGCTTTAAAAATTTCGTAGCCTTTTTGGCCACCCTCGTTTTGGTCTTTAACAATAATTAATTTCATTTGATTGTCCTCTTTTCAATTATTTATTCCTCTAATTGGTATAGTCCAATAATACAATATCATTTTAAAAAAAGCAATAGGTCTATACCAAATAATAAACAAAAAAATGATACTACCCTTAAACAGGTAATATCATTTCTTCAATCTATCTTATTCGACAGTAACACTCTTAGCTAAATTACGAGGTTTATCAACATCATAGCCACGGTTTAGGCTTGTATAGTAAGCCAATAATTGTGCAGGCACAATACTTACTAACGGTGTTAATAAGTCAGAAACATCTGGTAATACAATTTGATCACCCTCGTTTGCTAATGTCTCTGTTGAGATGATAATTGTATTTGCTCCACGAGCCAAGACTTCTTGAACATTGCCTCGTGTATGACTTGCAGTCGGTTTATCAGTAATAATAGCTACAACTGGTGTGCCTTCTTCAATCAAGGCAATAGTTCCATGTTTTAATTCACCAGATGCAAAACCTTCCGTTTGAACATAAGAGACTTCTTTTAATTTAAGTGCAGCTTCAATTGAAACATCGTAATCAATACCACGACCAATATAGAAAGCGTTACGCGTTTCACTTAAGAATTCTTTCGCTAAGTCATTAATTGAGTCTTTATCATCAACCATAGCTTGCATAGCATTTGCAACCATTGTTAATTCATGATAAACATCAAAATTAAGAGCTTTTGTTTGTTTTGTAACTGTTCCTAACGCTTTTGCTAAAAGTGCTTCAACGGCAATTTGAGCTGTATATGCCTTAGTTGAGGCAACTGCTATTTCAGGACCAGCATGTAATAATAACGTATATGTTGCCTCACGAGAAAGTGTAGAATTTGCTGAATTTGTAATTGTTAAACTTGGGTACATCATTTCGTTAACTTTTACAAGAACCTGACGGCTATCAGCTGTTTCACCACTTTGTGATAAGAAAATAAAGAATGGTTTTTCTGAAAGTAATGGCATATGATAACCAAATTCTGAAGCAACATGTACTTCTGTTGGTACATTAGCTAAACCTTCAAATAATTCTTTTCCAACTAATCCGGCATGGTAACTTGTCCCTGCAGCAACAATATAGATGCGATCAGCAGCTTTCATTGCGTTTAAAATACTATCATCAATTTTAACAGTTTCTTCATTTTCAACATACTCACTCAATAAACGTCGCATAACAGCTGGTTGTTCATCGATTTCTTTTAGCATGTAGAATGGATATGCGCCTTTTTCTGAATCGCTATCATCCATTTCAACATGATATGAATCACGTGATACGGCTTCACCAGCTTTATTTTCAATTTCAATAGAGTCAGGTTTAACAATAACCATTTCACCATCCATGAGTTCAATGAAGTCATGTGTTTCTTTCAACATTGCCATGGCATCACTGCAGACAACATTAAAGCCATCCCCAACACCAATTAATAAAGGACTCTTATTCTTAGCCACAAACAATGTTTCTGGTTCTTCACGATCCATCATCAAGAAAGCATATGAAGAACCTTCAAGTAATGATAAAACTTTTTTGAATGCTTGTTTAGCAGTTAAATTTTCTTTATTTGCAAAATATCCAATTAATTGAACAACAACCTCAGTATCTGTTTCACTAACAAAATTTACGTCTTTTAAATATTGTTCTTTTAACTCAGAAAAATTAGTGATAACGCCATTATGTACAAGGTAAAAGCGGCCATCTTCAGAAACATGAGGATGGGCATTAAATTTACTTGGTACGCCATGTGTTGCCCAACGCGTATGTCCAATTCCAGCAGTTCCATGAACCTTATCATCAATGGCCGACTTCAAATTCGAAATACGTCCAGCCTCTTTAACAAGGTAATCTTCACCCGTTTTGTTATCAACAAAAATACCGGCTGAATCATAACCACGGTATTCTAATTTTTCCAAACCATTAATTAAAATTTCAACAGTATTCGTTTTTCCTGTTACGCCAACAATTCCACACATAGTTTATGTCATCCTTTTTTTAAATGTATTTTTTATTATTATTTTAAAATTGGTATAGATGTTTAAAAAACAAGTAACCCTTATCAATATCTATTAATATACCTTTCTGATATTTTTTTGTCAAGAATTAATATATTGGTCTATATTTTAAATCAACTTTAAAATAAAAAAAGAGTCATTTGAATTTTCATTCAAATGACTCTTTCGCTTAATTTCTAAACGCCCATTTCAGTTTGAACTGTTTGCACAATTCGATCAACATAAGCTTTAACTTCTTTTTCTGTTGGTGCTTCGGCCATAACACGTAATAAATTTTCAGTTCCACTAGGTCTCACAAGAACTCGGCCATCGCCGGCCATTTCTGCTTCAACTTCTGCAATACTATCTTTAATTTTTTGATTATCTAATGCAGCTTGCTTATCTGTCACTCTAACATTCACAAGTTCTTGTGGATAAGTCTGAACAGCTGCAGCTAATTCAGATAACTTCTTGCCTGTTTTCTTCATAACATTTAGCAATTGAATAGCAGTTAGCATCCCATCACCAGTTGTATTGTAATCTAAGAATACAATATGTCCAGATTGTTCGCCACCAATGTTGTAACCGTCAGCACGCATTTTTTCAACAACATAACGATCACCAACTTGTGTTTTAACTGATGTTAAATCAGCTGCTTCAAGTGCTTTGTATAGTCCAATATTACTCATAACAGTTGTCACAACTGTTTCTTTTTTCAAGCGACCACGTTCATTCATGTATAATCCACAAATGTACATAATTTTATCGCCATCAATAATATTACCTAATTCATCAACAGCAATACATCTATCACCATCGCCATCAAAAGCAATCCCGGCTTCAAGCTTATTTTCAACTACAAATTTAGCTAATCCTTCTGGATGTGTTGAACCAACGCCATCATTAATATTTAATCCATCAGGCGAAGTTGCCATTGTTTCAAATTCAGCATTTAAATCAGCAAACAAACGTGAAACAAGTCCACTTGTTGCGCCATTAGCTGAATCAATTCCAACATGAATTCCTTCTAAATCATCAGGAATTGTTTGTTCCAAAAATTGTGTATATTTCAGTACACCTTCTGGATAATCTGCTAATACTCCAAGGCCTTCACCTTCTGGTCTTGGCAAATCATCAGAATCTTTTTCTAATAAAACTTCAATTTCTTCTTCTTGTTCATCAGATAGTTTATAACCATCCGCACCAAAAAATTTAATGCCGTTATCTTGAACGGGATTATGTGAAGCTGAAATCATAATTCCAGCAACTGCATTTTGGGCACGTACAAGGTACGCTACACCAGGTGTTGAAATAACGCCTAATGAGAGTACTTCAATCCCAACTGATAATAACCCTGAAATCAAAGCTTGTTCAAGCATTTGACCAGAGATTCGTGTATCACGCGCAACAAGCACTTGTGGTCTATCGTTATTTTCAAGTTGTGCATGCTCTGATAGAACATACCCACCTAAACGTCCCAATCTAAATGCTAACTCAGGACTTAGTTCTTTATTTGCAATTCCTCTAACACCATCTGTACCAAAATATTTCATTATTTTCTCCTCACTAATTAATTAATTTAATGCGTTCGTTGATTCACTTGAACTACTTGAACTATCAGAACTTGTCGATGAAGACGAAGTAGCACTTTCACTACTTTCTGAACTGGTTTCAGAGCTCGTCGATGTCTGATCAGTTGTTGTTTCACTACTTTCAGTTTTTGATGCTGCGGTTCCACCAGAAGCACTAATTTTTACTTTAACAGATTCTGGATTTGATGAAATTAAATTATTCTTATCCAAATCGATACTAATTGTTTTCGTAACGGAATCACTAATCTTATTAATTGGTACCACAACATCAAGTTTACTTAATTTGCTTAAGGTTGATTCTGTACCCGTTACCGTTACTTGTTTTGTATCACTTGAAAACTTATACGTCTTCCCAGATACGCCAGTTCCACTTGAAACAAAATTCAAAGGTAATTTTTTAGTGGTTTTAGTACTCTCAACCGGTATTGTAACACCGACTGTTGATGGGGTCATGACGACATTTAAAGTTTTACCATTTACATCTAAGGCCTCAAGTAAGACTTCTTGTGAAATTGTTGACTTGATCTGATTGCTGCTGACATTTACTTGTGCAACCACTTCTGAAATAGCATTCACATCGCCTTCCGCACCGGATGCAGAAATCGTATTATTATCTAAAACAGGCGTCCCACTCTTATACCCTTGCGCTAAACGACGTTCATTAAATTTCACCTGAATAGGGAATGTCGTTGTCTTACGTTTTTGTATATTAACAGAAATTGTAGCGGGACTAATTTTATAACTAATTTCTTTGTTTAATCCTTCTGCTTGTAACTTAACAACATGTTTTCCAGGATTTAAACCCTTTAAATCAGCAAACACTCTAAAGTTTTGTGTATTCACAGTTGTTGTAATTAAAGCGCCAGGACCGTCCAATGTTAATTTTACATTTTTAGGATATCCAGTAATAAAGTATTTATCACTATCGGCCGTAATTTGTAGGCCAGCCTCAATCGTTTTTGATTCATTTGCAACTAGACTCGTTGTTTTTGAATCGGAAAAATTATTTGTATTTGCTAACTGATCATAATTAACATAAACAAATAATAAAATTGCTAAAATTAAAGAGGTTCCAATAAAAAATGAGCGACTATTAAAAAATTTATTTAGATTCATTTTTTATCCCCCTTACGCCCGAAATGTTCAAAAAATTCCCAGAAAGGGTTGTTCTTTTTAGGTTCATCATCTTTAATTAATTCAGTATTCAATAATTTAAGGTAATCTTCTTGTGATAAATCACGAATAAGTTCGTTATTTCGCGTAATTGTCACTGAACCTGTTTCTTCTGACACAACAATCGTAATTGCGTCGGTTACTTCACTGATACCTACTGCAGCACGATGCCGAGTTCCTAATTCTTTTGGAATTAAGTTACTTTCAGATAATGGTAAGTAAGCCGCCGCAACAGCTATTTTATTATCTTTAATAATTACCGCGCCATCATGCAATGGTGTATTGGGAATGAAAATATTGATTAATAATGCACCCGTAATTTCAGCATCTAATGCAATTCCGGTTTCAATATAATCTTCCAATCCAGTGTTCATTTGGATAGTAATTAATGCCCCAATTCGACGTTTTGACATATATTGAATAGCTGAGTCTAGTCCAGCAATCATATGTTCTTCGTCTTTGTTTTTCTGTTTACCTCTTGAAAAAAATGATCCACGACCAAGATGTTCCAATCCACGTCTTATTTCCGGTTGGAAAATAACAACCATGGCGATAACACCCCAATTGATAACTTGATCCATAATCCAAGATACAGTTTGTAGCCCAACGACCACACTAATTAGCTTAATCACAACAATAATTATGATTCCTCTAAAAAGTTGAACCGCTTTTGTTCCTCGTAAAAGTACCATGAGTTCATAAACAACAAACCAGACAACGATAATATCTAGTATATTGACCATATGCCCCCACGTTACAAGACCACCCCAGTTAATGGACATCACTCGGCCTCCTCTATTTTATTAACCGTTTTATTATACCACGTTGTTAGATTTGTTTCCTCATCCCGCCATATTTTCTATTATCTACCGGATTATTAATTTGATTTCATCTCATTTTTTGCTACACTGAAGTTACTATAGAAAAGGATGACCATTATGATAAATACAAATGTAAAGCACGGTATCAGATTATTTTTTATATGTTACTTAATTATTATTTACTTATTCGTTTACAACCAACAATCACCTTTTAATTTTTTACTCTTAAATACATTTTTAGGTTATCTGCCAATTGAATTAGCTTTTCACATCAAAGATAAATTATCAAATACTTATTTTTGGCTGTTAACAGCAGCTTGGCTATTCTTTTATCCGAACGCGCCTTACCTATTAACTGATATTTTTCATTTAAGCTTACTGCATCCCTATGACATAATGACAGGATTAATTAAATTAGATATTCATATGTGGCTAAACTATACTTATTTGTTGGTAAGTACCTTATCATGTACGTTACTTGCACTCGTTGGATTTTCTCAAATTGCCGACCAAATTAAAGAACGACTACACTTAACACCTTATTATTTTCGTTATGTCGTTATATTTGGCCTAACTATTTTGTCATCTGTCGGTGTCTATATTGGTCGTTTTTTAAGATTACACACTGTTTACCTACTAACATCACCAAAATTAACATTAAAATTGATTGCCGATATGTGGACAATTAAAATGTTAGCTTTTGTCGTTTTACTAACAATAGTCCAACTAGTTATTATCATTTGCTTAGAAGTCTATAGAAAAACAATAAAATAGGTGTAACTCGCATATAAATTGCGAGTTACACCTATTTTTTAGTCCTCTTCAGAAAGCATAATAACATTTTCAGAATAATTAATATATTCACGTAAACTTGACGCTAATGACCATGTAATATAGCCTCGTTCCATCAATTCCTGCATCGCAGAACGTTCAGCCGCAATAGCCTTTAATCTAAGTTGGTAACTTTGTTCCTCAGATTCGGCTTGATTAATATTTTTGGTCCGTTTTAATGTTTCGATACGATTACGATAATAAACAATCAAATGATACATAGCTTGCTGCTTAAATTGTTGATTGCCATCATCAGATTTTTTAACATACGTTGATAGTGCTTTAATAGCTGCTTTTGCTAAAGCTTTTTCTATATTTCGTCGTTCATAAACCATTTTTAATTCTTTTTCAGAATAGAGTGTCCGTCTCACAACCTTACCTAATTGAACAAAGGCATGATTAATATTTCTAACCGTTACAAATGAGATTTTCCGATTATTAATTTGACCTAATTTCGCTTTTTGTTTCATAATTTTCTTACTAATAATTGAATAGTTTTTATTACTAATAGCCTGCTTTAATCTCATTTTATCTAACGCTTCGAGTTCTCCATCTAAAGCAATTCGCCTAATGTCTGCTTCTTCCTCAACAATTTGGCGTAATCGTTCATCATCCTGATCAGAAAACTCAAGTCGACGAATCATAAATTGATATTCTAAAATTAATTCATAGGCAACTTTTTGATTAGATTCTCGTCGTTCAGATTCCAAGCGACTAATAGCAACTCGCATAATATAAATACGAGCTTGCTTTTCATTGAACTGCGTATCTCCGCTATCACTAGTTATGATAGCATCCTCATCTTCAACTAAAGTAGCATCAGGAACCTCATTACTGGTTTTCATTATTCCTTTTTCTTTAGTTAAAAGAGGTAATATCAAAATTGCGGCTACTAAACTTAAAATAATCACGCCACCAGCAATAAATAACATTAATGAACGCTCTGGAAAAGCAGCACCTGTTTTTATTATCGTTGGGACTGTTAACACACCAGCCATTGTAATTGCACCACGAACACCTGAAAATCCTGATATTAACGCAATACGCCAACTTGGCTTTGCCTTATTTTTTGATTTATTTTTCTTAGAAATTAATAACATATTAATATACGTCCAAACAACACGAATCACGACTAAAAAGAGCCAGACGACAAAAACATCAATAATAGCCGAAAGAGTACTACTATTGTTATCTTCTAATGTCTTTGACATCGCAATTGGTAATTCAATTCCAAGAATAATAAACACAAATCCATTCAGGAGATAAACCACAATTTCCCAGGTTTTTTCAGTTACTAACTTAATTTCAGGTAAGTACGTCGCGAAAGTATTCTTACGCATACTAGAGATAACGCCAGCGACAACTACCGAAATAACACCTGATGCATGCAAAAATTCTTCCGTAAAAAGAAAAATGATGAAAGGTGTTAAAATTTGTAATATCGTATTAAAAACAACATCATTAATCCCTTGCCTCATTAAAAAATCTCGTATTGTTGAAATCAGCAACATTAACACTGCTCCCGAGATAAAACCAACAATCGCAATATACGTAAAATCACCAAGCGCCTGTCCAAATGAAAAATAGCCAGTAACCGCAGCAGCAATCGCGTATTTAAAGGCAATTAATCCACTTGCGTCATTAATTAAACTTTCACCACTAACCAAATTTAAAATATTACTTGGTAATTTTGCTTTTTCAGCAATCGATTGCACAGCAACTGGATCCGTTGGTGACAAAATAGCTGCCAGTGCGAATCCAACTGCTAATGGCATTTTTGGAATCAAAAGATGAATGAAAAATCCAACTACCACAGTTGTTAAGAAAACCAATAATATGGCATTCGCAAAAATGGAACCTCTTAATTTCCACAATTCACGTTTTGGAAATTTTCGACCATCATTAAATAATAGTGGCGCAATAAAGAGTAATAAGAACCAATCTGTTTCTAACTCAATTGAGACTTTAAAAATTAAGGCAACGACAAAGCCTAATGCTATCTGGATCAATCCAACGGGTATTGAAACCAGATAATGACTGATAACATTTGATAGTAAAACAAGTGCAGCTAAAACAATAACCGATTCAAGTAGCGGCATTTACCATCTTCCTTTCTACTTTAGTCTTCTCCGATAATTCTAACTTCCGTTTCTAATCTAACCTTAAATTTTTCCCACACAACGTTTTGAACATGCTTAATAACATCCATATAATCTGTTGCAGTAGCGCCGTCTACATTAACAATAAACCCGGCATGTTTCTTTGATACTTGTGCGCCACCAATTTGGTAGCCTTGTAACCCAGCTTCGTGAACTAGTACACCAGTATAGTGTCCATCAGGTCGCTTAAAAACACTTCCACATGATGGGTACTCTAAAGGTTGTTTAGATGCACGTAAAAAGTTAAACTCATCCATTTTTTCACGGATATCATATTTATTACCTTCTTTTAATACAAAGGTTGCTTCTAATATGATGTCATTATCATCTTGAATTTGACTATGACGATAGTCAAAGTTCATTTCTTCGTTAACTAGTGTTTTCACATAACCAGTACGTGTAATAACACTAACTTCACTCAATACCTGGCTGATATCACCATCATATGCACCAGCATTCATAAATACGGCACCACCAACACTCCCAGGAATCCCAGCAGCAAATTCAAAATTAGTCAAGCCAGCTTGGTAAGCTTCTTCTGTTGTCTCAATAAGTGAGGCACCAGCTTGCGCTATAATTTTCGTCCCAGATACAGCAATTTTATCCATATCCGTTAAAATGATTACAAGTCCACGAATACCGCCATCTTTCACAACTAGATTACTCGAATTTCCTAAAACAGTTAAAGGAATACCATTTTCATTGGCTGTATTCACCAAAATTTTAACATCTGACACTGCATCAGGAAAAGCTAAAAGATCAGCCATCCCTCCCGTTTCAGTATTTGTATATTTAGCAAGTGGTTCATTTTTTAAAATTTTAATAGATGGAAATAGTTCTACAAAAGTGTCAATTATCATTATTTATTCGATTCCTTTCAACATTTAGCAATTCCTTCTAGTTTAACACGTTCAATGTTTATTTTTCTATTTTAACGCACAAACAAGCGACTTTTAATTGTATAACCTAACTGTTATACTTTATTAACATTATTAGACCGAGTATTTTAATAACCTTATCAGTCATATCGAATTAAAAAGGAGTTAATTATGAATTTTGTTACAATGGATTTTGAAACTGCTAATAATCAGCGTCATAGCGCCTGTTCAATTGCTTTAACAGTTGTTCGAAATAATCAAATCGTTGATGAATTTTATTCACTTATTAAACCGGAAACACCTTTTAATTGGCGTAATGTTCAAATTCATGGTATTCACGAAGAAGACGTTGAATTTGCACCAAAGTTTCCAGAACTATGGTCACATATTTCGCCACTTTTCCAGAACAATAGTTTAATCGTGGCACATAATGCCCCCTTTGATAACAGTATTTTGCATAATACATTGGGTTATTATGGATTAGAGACACCCCAATTTTTATTGTTAGATACGGTTAGAACAAGTCGTAAATTATTCCCAGAATTTCCAAATCATAAATTAAATACGGTTTGTGATGAATTGGGAATCACGTTAACAAATCATCACAATGCCTTAGATGATTCCGTTGCTTGTGCCAATATCTTACTCTATCAAGAACACGAATTTGGACAAGAAATTTTAAAACCATTTGTGAAGCCAGCATAATCAAATTTAAGCACATTAATAGGGCTACTGTTTAAACTGTTATATGATGACCGTAATCAAACCAAATTGGGGGAAATTACAATGTCAATTTATGATTATCAGGTTACACTAGAAAATGGTGAAACTTATTCATTAGAAAAGTACAAGGATCACCCTTTATTAATTGTTAATACAGCCACTAAATGTGGTTTTGCGCCACAATTTAAACAATTAGAAGAATTATATGAGGATTATCAAGACCAAGGATTAGTGGTACTTGGGTTTCCATCGAATCAATTCCATCAAGAAGTCGATAATGATGCGCAAGCAGCAGCTACCTGTCGTATGACATATGGCGTTAGTTTTCCAATGCATACCATTCAAAATGTAAATGGAGAAGATGCGTTACCACTATTTAAATACCTGACTGATGAAACGCAAGGCGTGTTGGGTAGCTCAATTAAATGGAACTTCACTAAATTTTTAGTTAATCGTGATGGACAAGTTGTTAAACGTTATGCACCTAAGACTAATCCTTTAAAGATGAAACCAGAAATCGAAAAATTGGTTAAATAAAAACAAGTTAGCTGATACCCCCATTTAGAGGCTATCAGCTAACTTGTTTTTTTAGTTGAAATGGGCCAACATATTATCATATTGTAATCCATTACTTTCTAATTCGATAGTACGTAAATTATCATCATGATCATCTTTCAATAATGTAATTTTTAACCAATCATTTGGTAATTCATCCTGAATAAATTCAGACCATTCAACAACACTCACACCATCAGAATTAAAATATTCATCTAACCCTAAATCTGCGCCGCCCATCCCTTCAAGTCGGTAAACATCCATATGAAATAACGGCAAACGGCCCTCACGATATTCTCTCACAATTGGAAATGTTGGACTTTTAACGTTCCGCTTGATCCCTAACCCAACGGCTAAGCCTTTAGCAAAAGTTGTCTTTCCTGCGCCTAAATCACCATCCAATAACAAAATCATATTAGGTTCAACAAGCTGTCCAATTTTTTCGGCAATTTCTTGTGTTTCTTCTACAGAACTGACTTCAATATTCATTAATTATTTCACCATTTCATTCTAAACTTTGCGCAGCTGTAATAATACCAACCTTGTAAATTTCTTCTACGTTAGCACCACGAGATAAATCTGAAACCGGTTGGTTTAATCCTTGTAGGATAGGTCCGATAGCTTCAAATCCACCTAAACGTTGTGCAATTTTGTAGCCAATATTTCCAGATTGTAATTCAGGGAAAATGAAAACATTTGCTTGTCCTGCAACCTTTGATCCAGGTGCTTTTTGTTCACCAACACTCGGTACAAAAGCAGCATCAAATTGTAATTCGCCGTCAATCGCTTCATTTGGTGCTAGTTTTTGTGCAATTTCAGTTGCTTCTGCTACCTTTGATACCTCTGGTGCTTTAGCTGAACCTTTAGTTGAAAAACTAAGCATTGCTACTTTGGGATCAATATCAAAGAGACGAGCCGTCTGAATGCTTGCAATTGCCATTTCTGCTAATTCTTGAGCAGTTGGATTAATACTGATCGCAGCATCAGAAAATAAATACTTTTCTGTATCATTATTTCTGGTCATAATAAAGGCACCACTTGTCCGACTCACGCCTGGTTTCGTTTTAATAATTTGTAATGCAGGTCGAACGGTATCTCCAGTAGCGTGAACAGCTCCAGAAACCATCCCTTCAGCTAATCCCATGTAAACGAGCATTGTACCGAAATAATTAACATCGCGTAACATTTCTTCAGCTTGTTCAGGTGTATTTTTACCCTTACGTCGTTCAACAAAGGCCGTTTTCATCTCATTAAAATCTGTTTCAGAATATTGTTTAGGATCAAGTAATTCTACACCGATACCATCAAGAGTTAAATCGAGCTTTGTGGCTAACTCTTTCATTTTTGCAACATCCCCCAATAAAATAGGTTCTGCCAAATTATCTTCTGCTAATTTAACGGCTGCTCTTAGAATACGTTCTTCTTCCCCTTCAGGAAAAACTATTTTAATTTTTTTACTTTCAATTTTGCTTTTCAAACTTTCAAATAATGACATATCATTTCCTCCTAATTAAGTGTTACTGGGTAATTGCCAGTTAATCGGTGGCAATCCCTGACTTATTAAATTTTGATTTATTTGTGAAAATGGTTTCGATCCAAAAAAACCGCGGTAAGCAGATAACGGACTTGGATGAGGTGATGTTATCACAATATTGTGATCTGTATCAATTAATTTAATCTTATCTTGGGCTGTCTTCCCCCATAAAACAAAAATAATTGTCTGTGAAGATTCGGATAATCGTTCAATCACACCATCTGTTAATAATTCCCATCCATGATTACGATGAGAATTAGCGGCGCCATCTCTTACAGTTAAGACTGAATTTAACATCAAAACACCTTGCTCCGCCCAACTCTTCAAATAGCCATGATTAGCTGGTGGAATTCCTAAATCTGTTTCCAATTCTTTATACATATTCCGTAAAGAAGGTGGAATTTTTTCTCCTGGTAAAACAGAAAAACTCAACCCATGAGCTTGATGCTTTTCATGATAAGGATCCTGTCCCAATAAACAAACTCTAACGTCAGAAAATGGGGTCAGTTCAAAGCTTTCAAAAATGCGATTTTTTTCCGGATAAATCGTCTCATTTTGATATTCATTATCAATAAACGTTTCTAAATCAGCATATTTAGATTTTGCAAGCTCTTCGGTCAAAATGGGTTGCCAATCATTATCGACATTAATATTCATTGTCTAACACCTCACAGATTAAGTTTACCATATTAGTGAATACAAAAATAAATGATTTGATTAAAATATCGAGCGGTTTCATGTTAAAATGAAACCAGTAAATAAGATTAGAGGAGTGTTGAATTTATGATAAAAATTATTGCATCAGATATGGATGGTACTTTACTAAATGATCAAATGGTGATTTCAGAAAAAAACGCCGATGCGATTAAACAAGCACAAGCATTAGGAGTCCACTTTATCGTTTCTACTGGCCGTGGCTATACTGAAGTTAAACCTTTAATTACAGCAGCCGGGTTCAATAGTCCAATGATTACATTTAACGGCGCAGAAGTTTTAGATGGAAATGGTAAAACACTTAGTACAACACCTATTTCAAAAAAAGTCGTTCAAACTTTAGTTCAAACATTCAAAAAAGAAAATTTTTACTTTGAAATGACAACCTCAAACGGTGTTTATTCTGATAATCGTGCAAACCGTATTCAAAATGTAGCGCGTCTAATCTCTGATACAAATCCAGATACACCATTTAAAATGGCTGTTTCATTAGCTGCAGCTCGTCTTGAATTAATGAATATCAATTACGTTGATGATTACCAAACAGTCATCGATGATTCAAAAATTGATATTTTTAAATTAATTGTTTTCAGTATGGATGGTCAAGAAGAATTACTCCCTTTAAAAGCAAAAATTGAAGAAGAAGACTCACTTGTTGTTACCTCTTCTGCACCTACTAACCTTGAAATTAACAACGTAAATGCCCAAAAAGGGATTGCACTCCAAGCTTTCGCTAAAGAACTTAATATCCCAATGTCAGATGTCATGGCAATTGGAGATAACTTAAATGATGTTTCTATGTTAAAAGTTGCAGGCGTCAGTTACGCCATGGAAAATGGCCACGACGAGGTAAAACGTATTGCCAATCATTCAGCAAAAACAAATTCTGAAGATGGTGTTGGCTTAGCTATTCTTGAACAGTTAGCTGAAAAATAAATCGATTGAGACTAAAAAGTGTAATTAATTAGAAAAAATAAGTCTATAAAAACTGTTGTTGATAGTAGTTTAAAAACTATTACCAATAACAGTTTTTTTACAACGAAAAAAACAAAAGCCATAAGACTTTTGTTACGTAATCAATCAGCCCTGTTACTCTCCAACTATCAATTATGAAACCCATAATACGTCGCTAACCAATTTGGTACTTATCTTTATTCAGTTGTTAGTAACACGATTACTTTCCCAAAACTATCCTGATTTTGTAAGTAAGCATGCGCTAAAGGAACTTCACTTAGTTTGAAGTTTTTTTCTGGTTTCACATCAACATCATATTTTGAAATGTAGTCCAACAGATCATTCAATTTATCCTGACTGACATTGTCAGAGTAAAAACTAGTGAGGTAACTATTTTTCTCGATATCTATAATCGGATCAAATTCTTCTAAAAACCATTTACCTCCTAATTGTCCCGTACTACATAAAATGCCTCCTTCGTTTAAATGTTGAAAACTATCTTTTATAGTGGCAGGGCCAATTAATTCTAAAATTTTGTCATACTTCTTTTCAGTCTCTAATACACCAGTCTTATCTATTATTACATCATTAAAACCAGCGGACAATAATTGCTCATTTTTTGCTTGGCTCCGACTAGTACCATCAATTACAATATCAGGATATCTGGCCTTCAACAATTTAAGAAATGAAATACCTACTCCACTTGTGGCGCCTCTAACTAAAATTTTATCTTTTTTTGTAATTTTTAAGTTTTTCATTGAACCAAATGCTGTATAGTACGTTTCAGGAATAGTCGCAAGTTCTTTCCAAGATATATTTGTTGTTATTGGATATATTTGGTTATTTGGTAATGCTACATATTCAGCATAGCTGCCATCAAATGCGCGTCCCATTTCTCCCATAATGGAAATAACTTTTTTCCCTATAGGTAATCTTTCAGGATCGCTCGTTTCTTCAACAACACCCACACATTCAATGCCTAAAACCCTAGGAAACAAAACAGTTGGCGATTTTCCCTCTCTCGTAAAAATCTCCGATCTATTGATACCAAACCCTTTTATTTTAATTAAGGACCAGTTAGCTTTTATTTTAGGTAAATTTACCTCTTGGTAAATAAGCTTATCTGTTCCTCCTGCTTCATTAACAACAATTGCTTTCATAATTTTACTTTTCTCCTTTGCTAAAAAGCTTTTTTCAATTCAAATCATCGTAAACATCCTAATTTTTAGTAACTATACATAAAAAATCCTAACCACCACGCGAAGTGATTAGGACCTTTTACAATGCTTGCCCCACCAAAAATTAATGAAAGGCCGAAAGATTTAATTAGTTTGCACTTTTTATGCATTTAAAACTTTGTTTAAGAAATCTTTTGTTCTATCATTTTGCGGATTACTAAATATTTCATCTGGTGTACTACTTTCTAAAATGTAACCATCAGCCATAAAGACCACACGATCAGCCACTTCTTTAGCAAAACCCATTTCATGTGTGACAACAACCATTGTCATACCATCCCTCGCAAGTTGTTTCATAACATCTAAAACATCCCCAACCATTTCTGGATCAAGTGCAGACGTTGGTTCATCAAATAACATAATATCTGGTTTCATTGCAAGTGCGCGTGCGATTGCGACACGTTGTTTTTGACCACCAGATAACGAAGCAGGTGCAGCATCTGCTTTATCACTCAAACCAACTTGGGATAAAAGACGTTTTGCTTCCTTAGTTGCTTCTTCTTTTGTTTCTTTTTTTAATTCAACAGGCGCTAAAATAATATTTTCAAGAACGGTTAAATGTGGAAACAAATTAAAATGTTGAAATACCATGCCAATATTTTGACGAACAACATTTAAATCAGTTTTTGGATCACTTATATCATGCCCCTCAATAATAATTGAACCGGAAGTTAAATCTTCTAATTTATTTAAACAACGTAAAAAGGTACTTTTCCCAGAACCGGAAGGTCCAATCATGCAGACAACTTCTTTTTCTGCAACTGAAATATCTAACCCCTTCAAAACTTCATTTGAACCATAGTTTTTTTTCAAATTTTTAACTTGAATTTTAGCTGCCATTATTTAATCTTCCTTTCGACTAAATTAGATAACCACGTTAATAACGTTATGATAACGAGATAAATCACCGCGATAATCAACCACATCTTGAATCCTTCAAGGTTTCTTGCGATTATAATCTTACCTGTTTGCGTTAATTCTAAAATACCGATAACAGATAAAATTGACGTATCTTTCAACGTAATAATAAATTGATTAATAAATGATGGAATCATAATCTTAATTCCTTGTGGCATAATGACTTTCATCATTGCTTTTCCATAAGGTAATCCTAGACTACGAGCAGCTTCCATTTGGCCATTATCAACAGCCTTAATCCCACCTTTAACAAAGGCCGCTGTATACGCACCTTCATTTAACGTTAAGGTTATAATACCTGCCACAAATGCTGGAATCTTGCTCCCGGTTAAATTAGGAATACCAATGTAGATAAAGAAGGCCAATACAATTAGCGGTAGGCCACGGAAAATGTAAATTAATGTACTTGAAAGCCCATTAAGCCATTTATTTGGCGCAACACCCATCATACCTAAAATAATCCCTAAAACTGTTGCACAAACAATAGCCACAATTGTTAATAACATTGTTTGTTTAAATCCTTCTAATAATGAGCCACTATTTGTTTTCAATAAACCTAAAATTGTTCGAGAATTTTTAGAGTTAGCATTTTTTGCGTTCGTTCCAGTGTACTTATCAACAATCTTTTTATATTCACCGTTAGCTTTAAGTTTCTTTAGCCCGGCATTAAATTTTGTTATTAATTCTTTATTTTGCCCTTTTTTAACGGCGAATCCATATTCACCTTTTTCATATGTTTTACCAACTACTTTCATTTCAATACCATTCTTAACACCATATGCTAAAACTGGTTTATCATCAAAAGTCGCATCGGAATTTCCTGTCACAACATCGTCATACATGTTACTTGAATCATCAAAAGTTGTTGTTGTAATATTATATTGTTTTTTAATTGAGTTTACGAATTCTCCGGCAGCTGTACCAACTTTAATCGCTACCTTTTTCCCTCTTAAATCATCCAAAGATTTAATTGAACTGTTTTTACCAACAGCCATAGCTACCCCAGCTTCATAATAACTATCTGAGAAATCAAATTTAACACGACGTTCTGGAGTTATCATCATACCAGCCATAACCCCATCAATTTGGTTAGCATCTAATGCTTGAACCGCTGCATTAAACCCTAAGGCTTTAATATCAACTTTAAATCCTTCCTCTTTAGCAATGGCTCGCATTATATCCATATCAATACCAACATATGATTTACCATCTTCTGCTTGATATTCAAATGGTGCATAAGTTACATCAGTCCCGATTGTATACGTCTTTTCTGCTGCATTTACTTGATTACTATGTAAAAATAATAAAAATACACATGCGACCATGATTGACATGATCATTGACTGCCATTTTTTCATAATATCCTCCCCAAAACATTTTGATGTAACATAATATAACATATCTACACTTAGCAAGCAATTTAGTTGTTTTGACAATTATTTAAGTACCCTATACACTAGAGATATTCAGGAAAGGATGGTTTATATGATTATTAGAAGAGCAACAAAAAAAGATGCACACGAGGTCGTTCCTTTAGTGAATATTATTTTAGAAGATATGGAAATTCCTATTCTTCAAGAAATTCCATTACCCGACCTATTCAAAGTGCTAGAGCTTGCATTTGAAACAGAAGACTACCGTTACAGCTACGGTCGTGTTCAAATTGCCGATATTGATGGTAAGGTTGCTGGGATAGCATTTGGTTATCCGGATGAAGATGAAGACCATCTTGATCTTGCTATGAATCAATTTTTCCCACAAATTGGTTTACCTGAAACAACTGAACTCTTTCCAGACTCAGAAGTTTATCCAAATGAATGGTACCTTGATACCCTTGCTGTTTCACCAGATTTCCAAGGACAAGGCATCGGCACAAAACTTCTAGAGTCTCTTCCCGAGATTGCCCGTGCAGCTGGAAAAACAAAGATTGGCTTAAACGTCGACTTTGCAAATCCTAAAGCAGAAAAGTTATACACAAAAATGGGCTTTAAAACTGTTGGTAACATGATTATTAGTGGTCATGACTATCATCATATGCAAAAAGATATTTAAATAAATAAAAAGGTCTGCTAAAAATAAATTTAGCAGACCTTTTTTCATATCTTTATTCTAAAACTTTTACAGTAACTGTCTTTTTACCCCATGTGTAACATCTTGCATTTGAGATAAAATGCACATCAATTCGGTTTCCTTTAATTGCTGAACCTGTATCGCCAGCAATCGCAACACCATAACCAGATACCCAGACAACAGTTCCTAGCGGAATAACTGAAGGATCCACAGCAATTTGTTGTGGATTAGTTAACAAACTTAACCCATATGATCCATGAGTTCCCATCCCTGGTGCATTTGTTGAATAAGCCGTTGCGACCATTTGTAACGTTTTCTTAGTTGATTTGCCAGAAGTATCGTTGCTTGCTTTTTGGTCAGTACTTCCTTTTTTATCTGATGAATCATCACTTTCAGCCTTTTTAGCTGCTTCTTTTTTAGCAGCTGCTGCTGCCTTAGCATCAGCTTTAGCCTTTGCTTCTCTTGCTTTTTTTGATAACTCAGCATCTTTAGCCTTTGTTACTTTGGCTAAATCTTTCTTTGCGTCACCTAAAGTATCTTTTAACGCTGCTAATTGTTTATTCATTTCTTTTGTTTCTTGTTTTGTTTCAGATTGTTTTAATTTCAATGATTTTTGTTCAGATTCCAAATGCGCTTTAGCATCTTCCATGGTTTTGATATTAGACGCAACATCTTTCATCGTTTTGTTATCAGCAGATTGTAAAACAGAAACTGCGTAAACACGGCTAATAAAATCACCAGCATTCTTTGCTTCAAGAATAGCCGTTACCATTTTACTACTTGAATCATTAACTTGTAGACTTCTTAATCTATCTTTAGCATTTTCAATACGTGTATCTAATTGTTTTTGTTCATTACCAATTGATTTATCTTGTGAACCAATTTTCTTTTCTTTATCAGAAATTTCTTGATTTAATTTATCAATTTTTGCATACTCATCATTAATACTCGTTAATGACTTTGAAATTTTTGAATTAGCAGTTGTTACTTTCTCTTGTGCAGCTGATTCTTGTTTTTTTAAATCACTGATAGATGTTGCACTAACAGAAACCGAACCACCTAATAAGCAAAGTATAACTGCCGTAAAACCAATAATATTTCTAATTTTCAAAATAATACTCCTTTTTGTAAATAACTTTATTACCCATTTCTAGAGTATATCGAACCGACAAGTCAGACATGTGTCAGGCATATTACAAAACATCACTCATATTACAACTCTATGACTAACGTACCCTCATTTTCAGAAATAATCATTTTATTTGAGTTCATTTTCAAAACCGTTTCATTTTGAGCCTGAAATATGCTATGATATGTAGATTATACAAACGAATAGTGAGGGTATTAAATGATAACTGTAAGTAATGTAAGTTTAAGTTTTTCAGACCGTAAGTTATACGATGACGTTAATTTAAAATTCACGCCTGGTAATTGTTACGGACTAATCGGTGCTAATGGCGCTGGTAAATCAACATTTTTAAAGATTTTATCTGGTGAAATAACACCAAGTACAGGTAAAATTTCATTAGATCCAAATGAACGTATGACAATGCTACAACAAAATCATTATGGCTTCGAAGAATATACTGTTCTTGAAACAGTCATTATGGGTTACAAAGAACTCTATGCTGTTATGGAAGCAAAAGATGCTATTTATGCAAAAGCTGATTTTTCTGATGAAGATGGTATCAAAGTTGCTGAACTAGAATCTGACTTTGCTGAAATGAATGGTTGGGAAGCTGAATCAGAAGCTTCAACTCTTTTACAAGGCTTAGGCTTCGCTGAAGATATGCAAAATAAAAAGATGAGCGAACTAACAGAAAGTCAAAAAGTTAAGATTTTGCTTGCACAAGCACTTTTTGGTAATCCTGATGTTCTCTTACTTGATGAACCTACTAATGGGTTAGACATCAAATCAATTAACTGGTTAGAAGATTTCTTAATTAACTTCTCAAATACCGTTATTGTTGTTTCTCATGATAGACATTTCTTAAATAATGTCTGCACCCACATGTGTGATGTTGATTTTGGTAAAATCAAATTATTCGTTGGTAATTACGACTTCTGGATGGAATCAAGTGCCTTAGCTTCAAAACTTGCAAATGATTCTAACGATAAAAAAGAAGCTAAAATCAAAGAATTACAAGATTTCGTTGCACGATTCAGTGCTAACGCTTCTAAATCTAAACAAGCAACTTCTCGTAAGAAAATGCTTGAAAAAATCACACTTGATGATATTCAACCTTCATCACGTCGCTACCCATTCATTAACTTTGAAATCGACCGTGAAATTGGTAATGATTTATTATCAGTTAGTGGCGTTTCAAAAACAATTGATGGCGTAAAAGTTTTAGATAATATCTCATTTAGTTTAGGCAAAGATGATAAAACAGCCTTTACAAGTGAAACTGATATTGCTGTTACAACATTAATTAGAATTCTTTCTGGTGAATTAGAACCAGATACAGGTACAGTTCAATGGGGTGTAACAACATCACAAGCTTACCTTGCTAAAGATAATAACGACCAATTCGCTGATGAACATTTAACAATTATCGATTGGTTACGTCAATTTGCTTCTAAAGCAGAAAGTGATAACACTTTCTTGCGTGGATTCTTAGGTCGTATGTTATTTTCTGGTGAAGAAGTCGATAAAGAAGTTGGCGTCTTATCCGGTGGAGAAAAAGTTCGTTGTATGTTATCAAAAATGATGTTAACAAGAAACAACGTTCTTTTACTTGATGATCCTACTAACCATTTAGATTTGGAATCAATTACTTCATTGAATGAAGGTCTTTCAAATTATAAGAGTGCTCTATTATTCGGCTCTCATGATCGTGAGTTCATTCAAACAATCGCTAACCGTATCATCGAAGTAACACCAAACGGTCTTGTTGATCGAGCAGATACTACTTATGATGAATTCTTAGAAAATAAAGATGTTCAAGATCAAATTGCTGGTCTTTACAAACAAGCTTAATAACTAAAAAGGAAGCAACCAATTTCAAAATTGGTTGCTTCCTTTTTTATTAGTAATTTTTAAGTACGCGTTGAATTTGGCGTTCCTGATCTCGACGTTTAATTGTTTCACGTTTATCGTAATCATTCTTCCCTTTTGCAACACCGATTAGTACTTTTGCAAAGCCGTTTTTAATGTACACTTTCAAAGGGACAATTGTAACACCCTTATTTTTAGTTGCTTCATCAAATTGAGCTATTTGTTTTCTATGCAATAATAATTTACGATTTCGAAGTGGATCATGATTGAATTGATTTCCTTGATCATACGTTGAAATATGAACATTCATCAGCCAAGCTTCACCATTTCTAATTTGCGCAAATCCATCTTTTAGATTAATACGACTATTTCGAACGGATTTAATCTCAGTACCTGTTAAAACGACACCAGCCTCAACCGTATCTTCAATGTTATAACTGTGTCTTGCTTTTTTATTCTGGGCTAAGGGTTTATCAAAAGATGACTTTTCTTTTCGCAATCTTAATCCCCCCGATATTATTTTTGACGTGTATTATTTTTTCTTGGTGCTGTGTTTTTATTAGCTGATTTGTAGAATGGTTTCTTTCCATTACTATTTCCAGCAGCTGGTTTACCATTACGGTTATAAGGTTTCTTGTCTCCTGGACGACCATTACCTGGACGTTTGAAGTTTCCACCTTTACCTCGTAAATCAGAAGTTGGTGTGTTTTGTGGATTAACAATTTCAAAATCAATCGCACTTTGCTCAATATCAACTTTAGCAACTTTTACTTCGATTGGTTGACCAATTCTGAAAGTTCTCTTGGTTCTCTTACCTACTAATGCCATATGCATATCTAAATATTCATAATAGTCATCCTTCATATTACTAATATGAACAAGACCTTCAACAGTATTTGGTAATGAAACGAAGACACCAAACTTCATAACTGAGCTAACAACACCTTCAAAGGTTTCACCAACATGATCAGCCATGTATTCAGCTTTTTTCATTGCGTCAGTATCACGTTCGGCATCAATTGCGCGACGTTCCATTTGTGATGTATGTGTTGTAAGTTCAGGTAATTGTTCAGCATATTTTTCTTTTTGAGTGTCCCCAATACCATTTTCTTCGTAGAAACGAATTAAACGATGAACCATCAAATCAGGGTAACGTCTAATTGGTGACGTAAAATGCGTATAATCAGTAGCAGCTAAACCAAAGTGACCTAATGATTCATCAGTATATTTAGCTTGTTGCATACTTCTAAGTAACATAACAGAAACCATTGATTCTTCAGGTTTACCAGCTACTTCTTTTAAAACACCTTGTAACATTTTAGGTGTTACATTCTTACTATCACCTTTAACAACGATACCAAAACTGGTTAAAGTTTCGAAGAAACGCATTACTTTTTCATTCTTAGGTGTTTCATGCACACGGTAAACAAAAGGTACTTTTAATTTATCGTAATGAGCTGCAACAGTTTCATTTGCAGCTAACATAAATGATTCAACTAAACGTTCACTTGTTCCACGAGTTCTAATTTGAATATCAATTGGGTGACCCGCTTCATCAACGATAATCTTAGATTCATTATCATCAAAACTAATTGCACCACGTTTTTTACGCATTTTTTCAAGAATTTTGTGTAATTCGCCCATTGTTTCAAACATTGGGACCAATTCTTCATATTTAGCTTTCGTCTTTGCATCATCTGATTCAAGAATCTTGTTAATGGCTTTGTAAGTCATACGTTCTGTCGTTTTAATCACACTTTGGAAGATTTTGTGGTTAACAACATAACCTTCTGGTGTAATTTCCATTTCACAACTCATAGCAAGGCGTTCAACTTTTGGATTCAATGAACAAATACCATTTGATAATTTGTGAGGCAACATTGGAATAACACGGTCAGTTAAATAAACACTCGTTCCACGTTCGTATGCTTCACGATCAAGTGGTGTGCCTGGTTGGACATAATGCGAAACATCAGCAATATGCACACCTAAATGGTAGTTCCCGTTATCAAGTTTCCAGGCAGTAACAGCATCATCTAAATCCTTAGAATCAATACTATCAATTGTTACCAATGTTTGGTCCGTTAAATCAACACGGCCAATTTTTTCTTCTGGTAGCACAACTTCTGGAGTTGCTTCAGCTTGAGCCATAACATCTTCAGGAAATTCACTAGGAATATCATGTTGATAAACAACTTGTAAAATATCCATACCTGGATCGTCTTTGTTACCCACAACTTCTTTAACCAATGTTTCAATAACTAATGGTTTTTCACTTGTTGGGTAAGCAGTAATATCAGCTGTAATAACTTCTCCGGCAACTGGATGTAAACCAACCCCTGTTACCAATAAGTTATAACGTTGTAATTTCTTGTTTTTAACAACTAAATGGCCAATTATTCCTGAATTTTCAAGGTCAGATGGTTCAACTTCAAATTCACCAACAATTGATGTTACATTATGTTCAACAATTTTATTAACTTTACCTTCAGGACCACGGTCATCCCCAGGTTTAGCAGCACTTGTAATCTCAATCTCAACACTATCACCATTTAAGGCAGACATTGTTTGTGTTGGATTAACGAAAACATCAGGTTGTTCTGGATCAATCGTAACGAATCCAAATCCACGATCATTTGCATGAAAAATACCCACTAATTGTGGTGTTTGAAGTGCAATTTGAAATTTGCCTTCTGATGTAATTTTCACTTCACGTTTACGTTCCATTTCAGCAAGTGTTTTAACAAGTTCTTTGAACGCATCCTGGCCTTCTAATTTAAGGGCAGCTGTTAATTCTTCAACACTGAAAGATTCATTTTCTTTAATTTTTAGTTCTTTTAATATAAGTTCTTGCATCTTTTTATCCATGTATACCTCGTTTTCATATTCGTATTTGCGTTACATTTATTTATTATTAATTTTATTTTATTTCTAAATAAAAGCCTCCTGCTGCAACAATTGTTTGCACAGGAGGCTTTCTTTATTATTATTTTGAGGCCAAATAGACAAGTCCTAGAGCTAGACAGAAAAATAAAACGCCCAAGACAAAGGTTACTTTTTGCATAAATGCTTCGAATCCACGTGGTTTTTGTTTGCTAAATAAATCGTCAGCACCACCACCGCCACCAGATAAAGCACCTGAAGCGTTATTTGTTTTTGCAGGTTGCATCATAACAGCGATAATCATTAAGACTGAAACGATGATAATTAAAATTGTTAGTATGTTAGTCAAATCATTTACCTCCTTAACCCAATTACGTAATCTATATCTATACTAATTTAGCACAGTTTGCATTAATTTTCCACCGTTATTATTTTATTAAAGTGATTCAAATCCGGATAATGTATCCATTTCTGTCTTAAGTTTAGGTCGATTTTGGTGCTCAGTCAAAAGAACTAATGTATCTCCTGCTTTTAAAACCGTCACACCATGTGGAATTAATTGCTTTTCACCACGTCTAACCGTGATTAATAAGCTATTTTCAGGCCAAACTACTTCTGAAACTTTTTTATTTTCTAAATTTGATCCAGCAAAAATAGGCGTCTCAAGTCGGTCCTTTTTACCGCCCAAATCAATTTCATTTTGACCAATTAATTTTTTAAGTAAAGAATCGTAGATAGGTGCGCCGCCTAAAATATCAATAACTAAAAATGAAACTAATGAAATAATGGCTAGTGGCATTAAGTGATGTAAACTACCCACCATTTCCGTAACTAATAAAATAGCTGTAAAAGGTGCTTTACCAATTCCAGCAAAGTACCCGGCCATTCCAAAAATAATAAAATCAGTTATATATTTAGCTGGTAACAACCCTAACATTATCATAACAGTTGCATACCCAGCGCCAATAATAGCGCCTAATGTTAGAATAGGCAGAAAAATACCACCTGGTAATCCAGAACCATAGGATATCATTGAAAAGATAAATCTTAAAAGAAAGAGTCCCAATAAAACGGTCAATGATTTACTTTGAACTAGACTTAAAATAATCTCATTACCGCCACCTAAAGTTTGTGGTAAGTATAATCCAATCGGAATAACTAAAATAAAAGGGACAATTGAGCGATAAAAAATCGGAATTTTATGTAGAATATTATATAAATCAGTCGATTTAAGTAATACGTTTTGATACAGATAGCCTAGGAGGCCCAAAATAAGCCCTAAAGCAATCAAATGCCAGTATTGTAACAATGATAAGGTCTGAATATCCATCATTTGTAGCGCCGGTTTTAGACCGAAAAAATGCAATGAAATATAATTGGCTGAAATTGAACTAGCTAATGCTGTTGTCCAAATCAACGGTGAAAAATTATGATACACTTCCTCTAATATAAAAAGCGTACTCGCAATTGGTGCATTAAAAGCTGCGGATAGACCTGCAGCGCCACCACCTGCAATCAGAATGCGGCGTTCCGATTCAGTATGTTTAGTCATCTCTGCGAATCCTTGTCCGACTGCTGCACCTAGTTGAATAGATGGGCCTTCACGGCCGAGGAATAGCCCTGATCCAATGCCTAAAACACCACCGATAAATTTTCGCCATAAAACTGACCACCAACGCATTTCAAGATTACCAGCAAGCTGGCCCTCTACTTGCGGAATACCGGATCCCATAATATTTGGCTCTTGCTTCATTAGTGTTCCAATACCTAGTACCATAGCTAGACTCAAAAGAATCATTGGAAACAGTAACCACATATTCTGATTAATTGCCTGGTAAAAATAGATAAAGACTTTAAGCACATAAATAATAGCTAACCTAAATAGACTTACAACGATACCTGTAACGAGCCCAATTAATAGCCCTCTTAAAATAAATATGAGATTAGTTAAATTCAATCGCTCTTTGATACCTTGTTTTGTCATAAAACCATACACACCTCTTCATTCTATTAGTATATGCTAAAATCCAATTATTTGCTGAACTCATTAGTAACAAAAAAAGAATTATTCAACTATTGAATAACTCTTCTTAAAAACTAGCATAATCTAATGATCACTTAAGGATGATAAATCATACTCATAGCTATAAGTCCCCAGCCTAAATTTTTTTTAAATAAACCGGTTGTCGAAATTTCCATATAAAATCGACCAACGTCAGCACTTAACTTTATTTTATTTTTTAAATTACTTACAGCCAATAAGCGCAACGACTCCGCTAAATCAGCGACTGCCTTCTCGAAGTACTGCCCACGCTCAACTTTATTTTTAAAATCAACTAATAAGAGACGTTCCTCATTTGTCGTTTCTTCGTTTAAAATAAGATCATAAACTTTTGATGTTAGATCATCTTGTATTGTAATACGCTCTGATTTTTTCATACACGCTCACATTCCTAACTATAATTTCCAACATCTAAATTATACAACAATAAGTTTTACCTTTCAATATAGTGCGTCCTATTATAATACAAAAAAGGTCCCACCTAAAATCAAATTAGGTAGGACCTTCTTTCAATCAGAAACGCTTAATTCATAAAGAATTATTTGTTAACGATTGTATCGCGAGCATCTGAACTCAAGTTGTAGAATGAGTGGATACCTTTGTATTCTGATGTTTCTTCTAAGTTATCTTCAATTCTCATTAATTGGTTGTACTTAGCGATACGATCAACACGGCTCAATGAACCAGTCTTGATTTGGCCAGCATTAGTTGCAACAACTAAGTCAGCGATAGTTGTATCTTCAGTTTCACCTGAACGATGAGAAACGATAGCTGTATAACCAGCTTCTTTAGCCATTTCGATAGCTTCCATTGTTTCTGTAAGTGTACCGATTTGGTTAACTTTGATAAGGATTGAGTTTGAAACGCCCATTTCGATACCTTTTTTAAGGTAGTCAGTGTTTGTAACAAATAAATCATCCCCAACTAATTGAACTTTGTTGCCCAATTTAGCTGTCATCATCTTCCAGCCTTCCCAATCGTTTTCATCCAAGCCATCTTCAATTGAGATAACTGGGTATTTGTCAACGATTGCTTCAAGGAATTCAACCATTTCTTCAGAAGTATAATCTTGGCCATTTTCGCCTTCATATTGTAATCTATATTTGCCAGTTTCAGCATTGTAGAATTCTGATGAAGCAGCATCAAATGCGATAGCAATATCTTTACCAGGTTTGTAACCGGCACGTTCGATTGCTTCGATTAAGATTTCAAATGGTTCTTCATTGTTCTTAAGATCAGGAGCGAAACCACCTTCATCACCAACAGCAGTAGAGTAGCCTTTTTCAGCTAAAATCTTTTGTAAGTTATGGAATGTTTCTGAACCCATACGTACAGCTTCTTTGATAGAAGGTGCGCCAACAGGCATGATCATGAATTCTTGGAAATCAACACTGTTGTTAGCATGTGATCCACCATTGATAACGTTCATCATAGGAGTTGGAAGGACATGTGCGTTAAATCCGCCTAAGTAACTGTATAAAGGAACTTCTAATTCATCAGCAGCAGCACGAGCAGCAGCAATTGAAACACCTAAAATAGCGTTAGCGCCCAATTTACCTTTGTTTGGTGTACCATCTAATGCGATCATAGCTTTATCAATACCAACTTGATCAGTAACATCATATCCAACAATTTCTTTAACGATAATGTTGTTTACGTTGTCAACAGCTTTAGTAACGCCTAAGCCCATGTAACGAGATTTGTCGCCATCACGTAATTCAACGGCTTCATGTTCACCAGTTGAAGCACCTGAAGGAACAATTCCGCGGCCCATTGCGCCGTCTTCTGTGTAAACTTCAACTTCAACAGTTGGGTTACCGCGTGAATCTAGAACTTCGCGTGCATAAATATCTGTAATCATTGACATAAATTTGTACTCTCCTTTAAAAACGTTTTTTGGCGGGGATACAATAACACCCTTACCATTATTTTAATAGTTTATTGATTCATTTTCAATCTTTTTAACAGCTAAAATACGAATTATGCTTTGAAGTTAACAAGGTCTAAGTATGAAGCAGTTTCCATACTTGCGCCACCAACTAAACCACCATCAATATCGTCTTTACCCATTAATTCTACGACGTTACCAGGTTTAACTGAACCACCGTATTGGATACGAACTTTATCAGCAACTGTTTGGTCATACAAATCAGCAACTGTTTTACGAATTACTGCACAGATTTCTTGTGCTTGGTCAGAAGTAGCTGTTTCACCAGTACCGATAGCCCAGATTGGTTCGTATGCAATAACTGCAAGATTAACTTGTTCAACAGATAAGCCTCTTAATGCAGCAGAAACTTGTCCAGCAACCCATGATTCTGCTTCGCCGGCTTGACGTTGTTCTAACGTTTCACCACAGCAGATAATAGGAACCATACCATTATTGAAAACAGCATGTGCTTTTTTGTTAATATCGTCATCATTTTCGCCGAAGTATTCGCGACGTTCTGAATGACCAATAACAACATAGTCAACACCCATTTCAGAAAGAACTTTTGGTGAAGTTTCACCAGTAAAAGCACCTTCATCTTCAAAGTATGCATTTTCAGCAGCAACTTTTAAGTCAGTACCTTTAGCAGCATCAAGTAATGTTTGTAAATCTACTGCAGGAGCAGCAATAACAGATTCAACATCGTCAAACTTTGGTAATTTACCTTTAAGACCTGCTACGAATTCAGCAGTTTCTTTAGGGCCTTTGTTCATTTTCCAGTTACCAGCAATAATTGGTTTACGCAAAATAATAACTTCCTTTCGTTAATAGACGGTTTCTTACGACAATTTAATTAAAAATTATTTTGTTGTAATAGCAGCAATACCTGGTAAAGTTTTACCTTCAAGGTATTCAAGTGAAGCGCCACCACCAGTAGAAATATGAGTTAATTGATCAGCAACACCTAATTGTTGAACAGCAGCAGTTGAATCACCACCACCAACGATTGTTGTAGCTTCTGATAAAGTACCCAAGAATTTACCGATTTCAAGTGTTCCGTTAGCATAGTTGCTCATTTCGAATACACCCATTGGTCCGTTCCATACAACTGTTTTAGCATCTTTTAAAACATCTTTAAATTCTGCAACAGATTTAGGTCCGATATCCAATGCCATGTAACCGTCAGGAATGTCACCATCAACAGTTTTGTGTTCAACATCGTTATCAAATTTTTCAGCAACGATTGAATCAACTGGTAATACTAATTTGTCGCCAGCTTCTTCAATGATTTGTTTAGCTAAATCAATTTTGTCTGTTTCAACTAATGATGAACCAATCTTCATACCTTTAGCAGCGTAGAAAGTATAAGTCATACCACCACCAACGATAACTTTGTCAGCTTTTTTAAGTAAATGAGAAATAACACCAATCTTATCTGAAACTTTTGCGCCACCTAAGATAGCAACAAATGGACGTTTTGGTTCGTCAACAGCTTCACCTAAGAATTTGATTTCTTTTTCCATTAAGAATCCAGCAGCAGCTTGTTCCATGTTGCTTGAGATTCCAACGTTAGAAGCATGTGCACGATGAGCTGTACCGAAAGCATCATTGACAAACAAGTCGCCAAGTGAAGCCCAGTATTTACCTAATTCAGGATCGTTTTTGCTTTCTTTTTTACCATCTAAATCTTCAAAACGTGTGTTTTCCATTACTAAAACATCGCCGTCTTTCATTGCTGCAATTGCGTCTTCTAATTGAGGACCACGTGTAGCAGGAACAAAAGTAACAGGTTTGTTTAATAAGTTAGATAAACGTTCTGCAACTGGACGTAATGATAATTCTTTTTTGTCTTCTTCAGTCTTAATACGACCAAGATGAGAAAGAAGAATGGCTTTACCACCATTTTCAGTTACATATTTGATAGTTGGTAATGCAGCAACGATACGGTTATCATTACCAATCACACCGTTTTTAATAGGAACATTAAAATCGACACGAATTAAAACTTTTTTGTCATTTACATCTAAATCTGAAACGATTAATTTAGCCATTATAATAGCCTCCTGTGTAATTTTGATTAAATAAAAAGGCAGAGGGAGTATTGCGTCCCTCCGCCTAAGCATAGTTATATGCGGTTTTAAAAAAGTTTAACTAGATTATGCTTCTAAGCTAGCAAATTTTTCTAATGTACGAATCATTTGTGCTGTAAAGCCAGATTCGTTATCGTACCAAGCAACAGTTTTAACCAATTGGTTAGCGCCAGTACCAGTTACTTCAGTTTGTGTTGGGTCAAAGATTGAACCAAAACTTGTACCAATGATATCTGATGAAACGATTTCGTCAGCATTGTAACCAAATGATTCGTTGTTTTCAGTTCTTGCTTTAATAGCAGCATTTACTTCATCAACTGTAAGATCTTTTGATTTCAAGATTGTAACCAATTCTGTCAATGAACCAGTAATAACTGGGACACGTTGTGCATGGCCATTCAATTTACCAACAAGATCAGGGATTACCATACCGATAGCTTTAGCAGCACCAGTAGAATGAGGAATTGTGTTACCTGCAGCAGCGCGTGCAGCACGTAAGTTTCCACCACGGTCAGGACCATCTTGTAATTTTTGTGTAGCTGTGTAAGCATGAACTGTTGTCATTGTACCAACTTCGATACCGAAAGCATCGTTAACAGCGCCAGCAAGTGGTGCTAAACAGTTAGTAGTACATGAACCAGCAGAAGCAATCTTAGTATCTGAAGTTAAAATGTCATCATTTACACCGTAAACGATTGTAGGCATTTTACCAGCAGGAGCTGAGATTAATACACGTTTTGCGCCAGCTTTAATATGAGCTGAAGCTTTTTCTTCTGATGCGTAAAAACCAGTTGATTCTAATACGATATCAACATTATTGTTTTTAACCCAAGGAATATTTGATGCATCTGCTTCTGCATATACAGGAATTTCCTTACCATTAACAACAATACCATTATCTGTTGCGCTAACTTCTGCGTCGAAGTTACCATGGGCTGTATCATATTTTAATAAATGAGCCAACATTGATGGAGAAGTTAAATCGTTGATTGCTACAACTTCGATGTTATCTGAAACTTCAGCAATACGACGGAAAGCTAAACGACCAATACGGCCAAAACCGTTAATACCAACTTTTACTGACATACTTAAATTTCCTCCTTTAGGAAATGAAGATTTATTTATTTTAAAAAGCGTGTTTGCACACTACTTTTTTAAAATCGAGTTTGCGGCACCCTCATCCGTGATTAACCACGTCTGTTTAGGTGCAAGTTTCATGTATGCCACAATTGCTTCGGCCTTAGAATGGCCACCTGCAACTGCGAAAATACATTTTATGTGCGTGAGATCCTCTATTTGTAAACCGATACGAGGAATCCTATAAACGACCTTGCCTTGAGCATCAAAGAAATATCCGAATGCCTCACCTACAGCTTTGTCCTCTTTCAACATGTCTATTATACCACTAGACATGTCACGACGCTTAGCCATATGCATTGCTTCTCCAATACTGTGAATTACAGCATTGCTTTCCTTGATTAAGTTCAAAACTTCTTGAATGCTCGGTTCTTCAAGAAGAGGCTCGTACGTTTTCTCACTTAGTTGTTCAGGTACATACAAGGCTCTATGTTTGCCGCCTGTGTGTAATGCCATCTTACCACTAATCGAGTTGGCTTGTATATCTACTGATTCACCAACACCACCTCTGGCTGGTAAAAAAGTTAAATCGCGCTTAATTGAAAGACGTGTTGTCAACTGATCAGCTACTTGAGCCATCGTTGTGCCACCCATTACCGCAATTAAATTTTTACCTTCTGGCAATAAGAGTGCTAACTTAGCAGCTAGACTCTTACCCATTGACTCTAAAACTTTAGGTTGTTCATCGGAATCGCCTGATACAATCAAACAATGTTCAATGCCTAAAATTCGACTCAACTCTTGTTCATCCTGTCGAACACCAACTAAATTATCCATCACTTTTTCAAGGCCATGTAGTACTGATATACCTCTATCCGTTAGCGTCATTCCTGACTTACCAACGACGATAAGTTCTTGCTTACGCAGAAAATCTGTTTCGGTTCTCATAACGCGTTCGCTTAGATTTAAAGTTGCTGCCAACATTCTGCGACCAACAGGCATCATCCATTCAATCTGTCTTAAAACAAAATATCTTTGTTTTAAAACTTTAATCATGTCTGGTGCAATTGCTTCGATCCACTCTAATTCATGATGCATACTGCACCTGCTCTCTTATGGGGCATTATTTGTCCCACAGTGTCGCATTATGACCCATTAATTCTAAAAAAACAAAGCACGATAACATTCTGCATTAATCAAAGTGTCTTCATACCTTTATTACAAGACAAATTATATCAGGTTGTTTCATACTTTGCAAGCACTTCAAACGACTATCTGCCATGTCAGCAATTGACGTTTGATATATGAGATAAGGTCATAATTGTTCCTAATCCTTGTAGCGTTTTCTTGCTGATGACGATGGAATGTTCAGGTTTTCACGATATTTTGCAACTGTTCGTCTCGAAATATCGATGTTTTGTTTCATTAATTGTAAAACTATTTTTTGATCAGAGAAAGGTTTCGTTTTATCTTCAGATTCAATCAAAGTCTGCATAGTTGTCATAATCGTTTTTGAAGATAGCTCTTCAGCATTCTTTTTGTTCTTATTTGCGATTTGTCCAAAGAATGATTTTATTTCATAAACACCAGATTCTGTTTCAATGTACTTATCATTAACGGTTCGACTAATTGTTGATTCGTGAACACCTAAAGCGGCTGCAACTTCCCGTAAAAGTAATGGCTTAATTGGTTTGGTTTTATCAGTGAAGAAGTCAGCCTGATATTTCAAAATATATTGTCCTACTTTTAAAATGGTATCGCCTCGTTGTTTCAAGCCATGAACTAGCCATTCATATTCCCGTTTCTTTTCAGTTAAATATTTGATTACTTCAGGATCTTGGTCTTTTGACATATCATCAAAATATTTTTGTTGAAAAACAACTTCAGGCTGTGCACCGCGAACTTTGAATAATGTTAATTCATTATTACTTTTTTTCAAAACTAAATCTGGATAGATTTTACCAATTCTAGTTGTCCCAAATCCTGCACCTGGATTAGGTGATAATGTGCGAACAAAATCTGATATTTCTTGAATTTCTGAAAGATTAACACGATATTTTTTTGCTATGTCCGACCATTTACGATCGACAAAGTTATCAAAATCATCTTTTATGACTGTATATGCCAATTCAGGCGCTAAATCGTCAGAATCAATCTGTAACATTAAACTTTCTTGTAAATTACGTGCACCAACACCGGGCGGATCTAAGCGTTGAATCAAGGTTAACGCATCTAATAACATAATGGGTGGTATTCCTGATTCTTCTGCTAAATCATCCAAATTAGCATTAAAATAGCCCGTCTGTTCAATATAATCTACTAAGTAAAGAACAACCTTTCTAAGCGGTGTTTGACGCATCGTTAGATAAATTTGTTCCAATAAATAATCCAATAAAGATTGTGATTCATCATCACTGACTGAATTCATATAATCAGTATCACCATTTGTTGTTAGATTAACTTTATAACGAGACTCCCCTGCTTGGATTCTCTGATTGTCGTCAACAGCTTCAATCAAAGGGTTTTCCATCATTTTTTCAGTGACAAATTCTTGTAAATCTTCTATATTATATTGCAACATTTTAATTGATTGTTGGAGCTCTGGTGTCATTGCCAGTTTTTGAATTTGCGTTTGTTGTTGCTTAAATTTCTGTTCAATAGCCATTATTTCTCAACCTCCGCTTTCGTTACTTGTTTTTTTTACGTAATTCAGCTAAACTATTAACTATACTGCGCCGTTGGTGTAATGGATAGCACGTAAGATTCCGGTTCTTGAGCTGAGGGTTCGACTCCCTCATGGCGCATCGTTAAAATTAAAATATTTTCTTTTGAAAAACCTTATATGTTGATATAAGGTTTTTTGTTTTCGCTTACATTAATTATATATCATGTTTCTTAAGATAGCCATGGCGTTCTTACCACACTACAAAATATAATAAGCAACATAGTAGAAAAAAATTAGTTCAATCAATAATAAATTAAAATCGTTAATATAGTTGGATTGTAATCGTTACCATTACGTTTCATAAAAAATAAATCCTACCTCAATTAAGAGATAGGATTTTCTGTTTAGCTCTTTTTACCGTAATCACCCATTTTAATACGAAGTCATTTTTGGGAATTTAATCATAAAGAAGATAGAAATAATTGACCCAATGTAACAAGCCCAAACTAACGGGTCTGTATAAACCAAATTTGATAGAGTTACATTTAAAATCACATTAAAAATTGATAGTATTATAATACCACGATATTTACATAATTTATTCTGTAATAAAATCATAATTATCTCAATGTTCCCTACTAATAACATGAATACATCTTCACTATAGAATTTACCTGAAAGAGCATGAACAATCATTATAATTGCAAGAATCATTAATATTATATTTAAACTGATTGCTATTATTTTTGAATTGATTACTTTTCTAATCATTTAGTTTCTCCTGATTTATAGTATTTACATATAAAGAACAGTGAAATCAAAATAGCTACCAGGAAGGATTCTAATGTAGGAAGATAACAATCATTATTAATCTCAATGATCAACATAATTGCGTTTAATACAATATTAAACATTGAAAGGATTACTATTATTATTTTATCGAAATAATTAAATTGGACAATCAGCATAAAAAATTGTAAAAGAACGATTATACTTGATACTGAAAGGAATAGATCTATATGTTGACTTCCCATTCCGCCTAATGAAAATGCAGTATCAAGAAATAAACTAAAAGTTTCTATAATAAATATAATATTAAAAAATGAATGTAATACTTTGGAATTTTTTAAAAGTTTCAACATTTTTAGCTCCTTAATATGATGTTATTTTATGAATATAAATAGGGTTAAATGAACCCGCAGCATAATATGGCTATTCCTTTATTTTATATACCTCAACATATTTACCTTTTCCCGAATGTTGATGAAAAATTTGATTTTCCTACTCTAAAAGAAATTTCTAAAACTTAAATAAATTACTATAATAACATCTAGAAATACCCAATACATTAATAATAAGTATTTAAATTTAGGTACTAAGTACTTATTATGCCTTTTAATCATTACATCTAATAAATACGTAATAGTATATATAATACCCATTCCAAATAATAATAAAACACCTAAAACAAGTAACCCATCACCATTATTTAAGCCAATACCATTTCTATGGATATATCCATCTATGATAAATATAAAGGGTATTATTTGTATCCCGATAGTCGCTAATATTTCTATATATATTTTTCCCATACTATCCCCTTTTAATATTTTGTGAATATACTGTGGGATAAAACTACCCTTAAATGCTATTACTTTAATCTATTTTTTCATTAACAACATTTTTATGCTATCATAATTTCAACATTACTTCAAAGTGATTTAACCATAACGTTAATCTAATTTAATATTTAAGCAAAAACCCAACCTCTTAAATTAAGGGCTCTGTAATATATTTATCAACAACAGTTGTAATAGAACCTTTAATAAATATCGCAATAAAAAAAGAGTTTTTCCTCGTATTTTTACGAGGAAAAACTCTTTTTAGTTAAACTATTAAATTTTAATTATTTTGCATAATTTCTTTTAAACCAGCCAACTAATCCCATAGCTAGCAACAGAACAAGGCCCATCATTGATAGTCCTGATTCTTTCATTTCACTAGTCTGAGGTAAACTGGTTTGACCTTTTGCTGCATTTTTTAAGACAGGTGTTTTCCCATCCGGTGTTACCTGTGAAGTTGTTGGCGTCGTGGGGGACGTTGTTGTTGGTCTTGTTGTCGGTGTGGTTGGTTTCGTTTTCTCTGGCATTTTACCAACGAATTCGATTCCAACCTCACTAGTATAACTAGCCGCTTCTGCAGTATTACCGAATGCACCTAAACTAAAAGATAACCCCAAAAGACTAATTATTAAAACACTCATTAGTTTTTTTCTCATAACCATACCTCGTCTATTTTGACTACTTATCTTCTTTTTTATCAGTTTGTAATTCTTCTAGAATTTGTCGTTTTGCTTCTGCGACAGCTTCTTCTTTATCTTTTTTGTTACGACGACGAACTAAGAACCAGATGAGCAACAATAGAAGTAATAGCAAGAAGATTCCTGCAAGGATATACCACATTGTGTAATCTTTTTCTAAGTCAACCGCTTTTTCGTTCAATTTATCTGCCGTTGCGCCATCAATTGTGAAATATTCTGTCCATTTCCACTTATGTACCCCAGAAGTCGCCGTCATTTCTAAACGGTACTTACCAGGCTTAAAGGGTTGGTTATCCCAGAAAATGCCATAATTAAAGTTTGTATTTGGAGCCATTGTCATATTCGAAGTGGTTGAAGCATGTAGTGCTTTATCACCATTTCTTGAATAGACTTTTCCATCAACTTTCAGGTTACGGATTGGTGTTGTTGTTGGATCTTGTAAGTTTACCTTCAATGTATTACGGAAATTAACTGATCCGGGCTCAATCTTAAGTAATTTCATATCAGGCTTAACAACATCGTCAGTTTCAGTTAACGTTGTCCCAATAACAAAGGCATAACGGTTTTTAATTTGAACGTTACTCTTTGATTTTTTTTCACTATCTTTGTTAATTTTTTCATAGAAGTACAAGCCACCGTCAATTTCGCCATTGAATTTCTTAGCGGGCATTGTGATATGGAATGTATGCTCAATGCTTTTCTTAGCCGGTACTGTCACTTCTTTATCTGACTTAATGATTGAAGATAGAGGGTTTACCATTGTTTTATCAAGTTTTGGTTTCACGTGACTGTATTCAACCACTCCGTTATCATTTGTAATCGCTGTATTTGCTTCAGCCATTACAGTAACATCTTTGTTAGTCGAATTTTTTAATGTGACAGTAATGTCTTGCTTTTGGTTCGGTTTCATTTTTAAATTAAAATACGTTTGGCGCTTATCAATTTGGTTGTTTGGAATATTTGCAGTAACAGCAAAGTTCATTTCAGCAGCATTCGCTTTTTGAACTTGTCCACTAAATATAACTAATCCTGCCACAAACGCCATAATGATTCCAAAAAATTTTTTATTCAATGTAAAAATCCTCTTTCTTCTCAAATTAACTTTATGGAGCCGCCGTCAATGTCCAGTTTAATGTCGACGTATATGTTTCACCAGCTACTTTTTCAGCCGGGCCAGGCACATCCAATCTCGCTGATTTATTACCTGTTGTTGCATCACCCATTGCTATTGTCCAGGTCCCTGTGGGATTAGTATTGGCAGTTGGATCTACTACTTGATATGATGCACCGTCACCTTTTAATAATATACTATCGGTAAATAAACCGGCATCAGGATCTCCGTTATCTGTTTTCGATGCTACATTTTTTATTGTAAGCACAGTACCCTTAAGTTCATTAGCACCACTTTTAAATGATGTGTTACTAACCGTCAACGACCAGTTTCCTGTCGTATTATTTGTAACCTGAACGTAATTAGGTACATCCCTATAATCTGCATCCGTGAGCTTATCTATAACCCACTCACCTGTAGCTTCATCACGATGTCCTGTTAAATCAGCTACTTTATCAAAAGCAGCATAATAAGATTTTTTATTTCCTGAAATTTTCTGAGTACCAAAATGTAAATCAGAAATATAATCTATCCTCAGGTCACCAGTAGTTGGCGTAACTGGATTAATTGGTTGTACTGGTTTTGTCGGATCTAATGGATCAACTGGACCAGACTTTGCAAGTAATGTTAAGTTAGCCGCTGTGGTTGCAGTTTTTCCATCAGGCGCTACTGCTGCATCAGCCACTGAATTTCCCATTATTGAAATTGCAAGGAGGGGGACAATGGCTACTACTAGTCGTAAGTTTTTTTTCAAGCTCATTGTTTTAACCTATCCCTTTCTGCATCCTATAATGGTGCGTCGTTTAACGTCCATGTAATTACTGATGTATATTTTTCTTTTAATTTAGTTGATGCACCAGGTACGTCTAAGGTTGCCTTAGTAACAGGTAACGTGTTAGTACCCATACCCATGTCTTTAGCTGCATCTACTACTGCAACACTTTGACTAGATCCGTCTAAAACCATATCCGCTGTTGGTTGGGTAGCATTATAACTTGCCCCATTATTATTAGAAACAGTTCCAGGCGTCAATGTTAACTTAGCCCCAGCTAATTCTTTTGAGCCGGTAAACTGTGTGTTGGCAACTGTTAATTTCCAACCTTCATTTGAACCACGGTTGTCATCAACAACGATAGAATCTGTAATAGTAGCTGCATCATATTTTGCATCTGATCCACTAATTTTTTGATCTCCAAAATCAACACTTGGTGCCTTTGTCAATTTAATTTCTCCAGCTCCAGTAGCAGGATCAGCTACAAAGTTGACATCACCTGATGAAGGTAATGTTACATCAGCAGCATGTACTGCTGGTGCTACTGTTGAAAACAAAGTAACGGTTAAAAGTGCTGCTGTTGCAATTGCTGTTTTCTTCATAATTTATTTCCCCTTTTGTTAACCCAATTTTTATAAGTTTGCGTCTGTTAATGTCCATGTTAAATCTGTTGTATATATTGTTCCAAGATTTTTAGCTGTTTTACCAGGTACTGTTAATGAAACGGCTTTAGCTTTAGCATCTTTACCAAATGAATCAGTCCATGTTCCCATTCCTTGACCGTCTGTAGCAGTAACAACCTTAACATCGCTACCAACTGTAGGAGCAACGACACTATTATTATCTTTATCACCAATTATTGATGGTGTTGTTGTCGCATCCATATTTGTTGAATTAAATGTTTGATCTTTCATACTCAATTGAGCACCAGTTAATTCTTTTGTACCGTCAGTAAATGCGCCTTCTTGCTTAACATTAACTGTCCAACCAGCATTTGATCCACGGTTATCTGTTACTTGTAAGTAGTTAGCTACTTCTTTTGCTGTTCCTTTAGAATCTGTTATTTCAACAGGAGCTGCGTAGTAAGTTGTATCACTACCAGAAACTTTATTTTTTGAACCAAAATCAAAGTTTGAAACATAATCTAATGATAATGGACCATTTGTTCCTGGGTTAATTGGAGGGTCTGTTGGGTCAACTGGATCTGTTGGATCTGTTGGATCAACTGGACCTGTTGGATCTGTATTATCTGTAAAACCAACGCTACCTTTTGTTGGAAGTGATCCTACTGTTGCTGCATTTACAGCTGGTGCTGCAATTAAACCTAATGTTGTTAATACGATTGCGCTTGTTACGATTTTAGTTGTTTTCATTTTAATTTCCCCTTTTTTTAATTCCCTATTTTTTTGTAGCCTATTAGAAAGTGATATGACTTAATTTTATAAACCAGCGTCTGTTAATGTCCATGTTAAATCTGTTGTATATGATGAACCGACCGTTTTAGCTGAATTACCAGGTACTTTCAATGAGACAGCTTTACTTGCTGTATCTTTTGTAGCATCAGCATCGTAGACACCAAATGAATCTGTCCAAGTCCCCATACCTTGATCCTTACCAGCATCTAAGACAGCAACGTCAGCACCAATTGATGTTGTAATTGTAGCTTTAGCTATAGCTGGATCTGTTGTTCCGCCAATATTTTTAGAATTTAAAGTTTGTGTTCCCATACTTAGCTGTGCGCCATCTAAATCAGTCTTACTATCGTTAAATTGTTTTACTTGTTTAACTGACAATTTCCAGCCTTTATTTGATCCACGTTTATCTGTTACTTGTAGGTAGTTAGCTCTTGTAACTTCTTTACCATCTTTATCAGCTAATTTAACAGGTGCAGCGTAGTAAGTTGTATCGTCTCCAGAAACCTTATTTTTTGAACCAAAATCAAAGTTAGAAACGTAATCAATTGATAATGGGCCAGGTGTTCCTGGTTGAGGATTATCTGGGTCTGTTGGATCCGTTGGGCCTACTGGGCCTGTTGGATCCGTTGGATCAACGGGTGTTGTTGGATCTGTATTTTCCATAAATCCAACCTTACCTGTTGATGTATAATCTGCAGCATGTACTGCAGGTGCTGCAGCTAAACCTAATGTTGATAAAATAATTGCGCTTGTAACGATTTTAGTTGTTTTCATAATTTATTTCCCCTTTTAATTAATAACCATTTTTATTTTTTATTGACTAATTTAGATTTTATAAGTTAGCGTCTGTAAGTGTCCATGTAATATCTGATGTGTATTTTTCTGCAACTTTTTTACTATCACCAGGGATAGCTAATTTAACAGAAGCTTTGGCTTTAGCAGCATCTGTTGTTGCGTTACCAAAGGATTCAGACCATGTACCAGAACCTGCGCCATCTTTTGCTTGCATAACAACTTTGTCCCCTGATGTAGCTGAAATGTCAACGCTATTTGTTAATGTTGGTTTTGGTTTTGATGCGTTATTATCAGCATTAGTTGCTTCAGGATTAGATAACGTAATTGTTGTCCCATCTAATTCTGATTTTGTTGTTTCACTTGTAAATGCTTTTGCTTGTTGAACAGTAAGTTTCCAACCTGCTACTGTTCCACGGTTATCTGAAACTTGTAGGAAGTTTGCAAGATCTTTATCAGCTCCGGATGCATCTTTAACTGTCACTAATTGAGAGTCATATGTTTCGTTGTTACCTGACATCTTTTGAGCACCAAAGTTAAAGTTAGAAACATAATCGATTGATAATGGGCCACCAGTACCTGGATCTGTTGGGTTTGTAGGATCTGTTGGATCAATAGTATGTCCAGGATCTGTTGGATCCGTAATACCAGGATCTGTTGTACCATCATTTTTAGTCAATTCAATTTTACCGTGTGATGTATATGTTTGTGTTTCAGATGCATGAGCAGTTGTCATAATGGCACCTGTCACACCTACGCCTAATAATGTACTTAATAATAATTTACTTGAATTTTTCATCATTTATTTCCCCTTTATATAACCTTTTTTATAAGTTAGCATCTGTCAAAGTCCATGTTAATTCAGACTTATAAGCCCCTGCTACTTTGTTTGATTCAGCTGGAACAAGTAATGACACACTTTGTTTGGCAGCTGTATTATCTTTACCAAAACGGTCTGTCCATGTTCCCATACCTTTGTCGACCTTGGCTGTCATCACAGTAACTGCTTTGCCATCTGGATTGATGGCTGCTTGACTAGCTGTCGGCTGACTCATATTACTACTTCCGTTAGTTGTTCCATTCATTAACGTAATAATCGTTCCATCTAATTTATTTTTACCATTCATAAATGGATTGGTCTGTGCAACAGTTAGTTTCCAGCCTGCGTTTGAACCACGATTATCCGTTACTTGAACATAGTTTGGATATTCCCCAACCTTACCGTTTTTATCAACTAACTGGTCAAGTTGTGCATAATAAACACTGTCTTTACCAGAAATTTGTTGTTGACTAAATTGTAAGTTCGAAACGTAATCAATTGATAATGGTCCATCTGTTCCAGGATTAACTGGTTTAACCGGTTTTAACGGATCAGTTGGATTTGTTGGATCAACTGGCGGTGTACCGTCAGTATTTTTCACGAATTCAATAGTTGCATGCGACTGATAATTCACTGTTTCGCTTGCCAAAGCTTGCGTTACGGTAAAACCAGCCGGTACCATACTACCTAAAAGAACTCCCAAAATTAACTTTCTTTTTATCATCGTATCTACTCCCCTCGTCAGATTTTGATGTTTTTATAATATTAGCAAAATGCTAATGATTAACGTTAATTAAGCAAGGATTAGGATTAAGGCGCATCCGTTAGTGTCCATGTTATTTCCCCTGCATACTTACCTGCTTTAAGTGACATGTTGCTTCCATTAAGTTCAGCAACAACACCTTTATCGGCTGCCCAAGTGACATCTTTAGTTTCTTCTGTCTGACCTGAACCAACCTCTGTACTACCAGTATCTAAATCTTGTGCAGTTCCAGTTGCATCTATATATTTCAAAACACCTTTCAATGTGTTAGATCCATCTGTTAAAGGTTTTGAAACGCTAGCCTTCAATGTCCAAGCTGTTTTGCCTAGATTAGAAATTGATACAGTATTTTCAGCAGTACGTTGAAGATTGAAATTTTCTCCACTGTAAGGCAACATTACCCCATCTTTTGAACCAAAAGTCATTTCATCAGAGGCTGCAGTAATTGCTAAACCACCACCTGCAACTGTGATCTTAATCGTTTTTTCAACACCCTGAGCATTTACAATAACTGCTTCATAGTCACCAGCACTAGAAGTTGGTGTAAGTGTCGTTGATTTAACTGTAACTTTAGAATCAGCACCAGTTGATAGTATCCAACCTTTAGCCGAACTCTCTGTTAATATGAACTCATTTAATTTAGTCTCTGTTAATCCCGAGATAGATTTACTGTCCGTACTAAAATCCTTAGCGTAAACTACAGAATCACCATCAACGACGGTATCACCATCTATTACATTGACAGGAACGGCAACTTTAGCAGTTTCATTAGGTGTCACATCCGTATCCGTCAAAATCATATCTTGTATATAGAAACCAACTTTTGTGTTATCAAGTGGTTTATTTGATGGATTTGTAGGATCAATTTCTAATGTATGTTTATTAGTATTCATAATTGTTAAATCTTTGATTAATTTTGTTTCATCTATTGTAACGGTTCCGCCAACATCAATTTTTTGTGGAATAGCAGTTGCACCCAACTTGAATAAGTTGACAGTTACGGTAACTGGTTTTAATTGTTCGGTACCTCCAGCATCAATCGCAGTTACTATAACTTTATTTGCACCTACTTTTAATTTTGTAGGGTCAATCTTTGCAGAATAATCGACACCATCTTTTGTTGTTTCATAAGTATTCTCTGCTGGCGATGATATTGACCCATCTGGATACTTAATTTGAATGTATCCCTTTGTACTATCTTCATCTGAAACTTTACCTACAATTTTAAATGAATCTGTTTGATCCGCATAAGCATTAATTGTTGATGGTGTTACAGTTGCAACAGGTGGAATACTTGGTGTCGTTTCTTTATAAGTTAAGTAAGAACCTGTCGTTAATGTTTCTCCTGGGGCTAACGTTTTAGGATTAGCTTTTATTACAAAAGCACTATCTCCCTTAAACGGAGTATCTGGCTGACTAATGTCGTTGATAGCTATAATTTTATCAAGCACTGATGTCTCCATTCCAGTTCCTACAGCTCCACCTTTGAAATAACTACTTATATTTGATATATCTAATATACCAGTACCGGTAGCTTTCCCAGCTGAATAATTAGTCCAACCACCCAAGCTAGTATTATTACCGGGATCCTTCAATCTGTAATTCAAGGTATGTTTATCACTTACCATTTTAAATCCATTGTTAGGTCCCAAACTTTTTACAGGGACGTCATCCTTATCAACCAAAGTATCGACCCCCTGAGCTGCACCAATAGCTCGAGTTGCAGTATCATTATTTGTGATACTGAAATAACTATATATACCACCTGCTGCATCATACATTTCTTCAAATGTATAGCTCACCTTATATGTTACATCGTACATTGTAGCTTTGAATCCAGTACCATCATTATTTTTATAAAGATGGTAATCTGTAATTGGTCCAAGTTTTACAGCACTTTCAATTGTATTAGGCGTCGTGTTACTTTCTGCTGCATACCCATATCCACGATCTTTTGGAATAGCATTATTAATGATAATTCCATAAGACTTTCTTGGATTAGGATTTCTTCCACTGGCACCAACCTTCGTAAATGCCCAACTAGATGCATTACCCTGTTCACTGTAAGAATCGTTATTTGTCAGCGCACTTGGTTGGAAATTAAATGCTGCATTACCAAAATATAAAACAGGAGTCGCTGTATCATCTGCTTTTCCCGCGTTGTTTGTTGGAACACCATTTACTAACTTCCCGCCTCCTGTAAGTGACACATACTCATTTTTAGAATTTGATGCCACATCGGTAGTACTCCACTGAGTATTAATGGCCCCTTGTGATGGACCAACATAACCAGCAGCTGGTACTGCTGTCTCACTTTTTTTAGTCGTTGCTACTTTTTTTGTTGGTGCTTTCGTTACTTCTTCTTTAGTTGCTACTTCGCTTGTTATTTCTTCTTTTGTTGCTTTTATCGATGTACTTTTTTCGGTTGTTTTTTCAGAAGATGCTGTTTGAGGTTTAACGGTTTCATCTAGCTCTTTAGCTTGGACAGAAGTTCCTGGGCCCTCATTGTTAACCACGTTAACAATGCTACCTGTCATCACTCCTGCTAAGATAATTCCCGTCATTAACGTTGCTGAGATTCGTTCTTTTTTATTACTGTTATGCCCTTTCATTGTTTAGTCCTCCCCCTATAGTTGCTGCCTATTTATACCTAACATTACTATATTTAACTCATTAGTCTAGCTGATTAGTTGTGACCCCCTAGTCCCTCCTAATAGATTTATTCGTTAACTTAGCTGTAACCTAATCGCAAACTTATTATCTGGTTACTGCGACATAGCCAGTTTACCTATAATCTATTTAAATGTAAACATATTTTTTTAATTAAAAAATATTTATCTAATTTATGAAGTAACCGCTTTATCGATTTTGTTTTAATACAAAAGTAATTCATCAAAAAAAATGATGAATTACTTTTGCCAATTTACAGTTTATTTTGGTTACCCTTCACGAACTGGAACTACCGTTGCAAGACTTATTTCTGTCCCATTTGTTTCAGTTATATAAAGAAGTGTATAGGCTCCTTGTTCTGGAATTTGTACAGAGAAACTAAGATCTGACTGTACGACTGTTCTAGCAATTTCATTACCGCTTGCATCAGCAATAATAATTGTATTTCCAGCTGTTTCTCCAGTACCTGTTAAATATTTATCACTTTGATAATAAGAATCAACAGTTGGTTTAGCAATCGTAACATCTTTATGCTTAACTACCGTAGTTTTCACATCACTCCAACCAACACCTGTATTCTGACGAACACTAACTGTTGTATCTTCATGTTGTTTAGGAATAGTAACTTCGTAAAGTCCATTTTCATCAACGATACCTGTCCCTATAACTTTATCGCCAACTTTAACTTCAATTTTAGCACCTGGAACACCACGACCTGATACCGTTGTATCTGTATCAAAAATTGTTTCAACGGTTGGAATTTCTTTCAAAAGTGCCCAACCCGGGTCTAGGTGATATGTTGGCAACGTGTCAGAAGCATTATATGAACCCAACACGTCCCAATCAATTGGCGCACCATTTTTTACTAAACCACTATTAAATATATAACTTGAGTTATTTTCTGCGTCCGCTACTCTGATACCTGTATCTGTTACCATTTGCCCAATATCAAGAGATAAATGAACTTTGAAGTCGGCAAATGCAATCCAAGAATGAGATGGATTTTTGATTCGTAATGTTTTACCATTATCCTCAACTCGGATATCATTTTTATTATACGTATATTTACTTCCGTTATTAAATTGGAAATTTCCTGTTATATAATTATTGAACGAATCATGGTTAAAAAGTGGAACTAACTCTGAAGGAACTGACAAGACATAGTCTGTCGATTCATTAATTCCTGCCGAAATAATCGACTTTCCTTCATAATCAAAATCTAATGTACCTGTTGTCACTGTATTATTACCTTGTAAGTGTAGACCACTTGCACCCGTTCCAGATACTTTCATTGAGCCTCTTGTAATAACACCTAATTCTTTCGTACCTACTTTAGCTGTCGCCACCTGCTTTTCATGGTTACTAGCATCTACGGAATTATTAGCTACCCCTAAAATCATTACTGAATTCAATAATCCAACCACCGCTACCGTTTTAATCACATTCTTCTTTGTCTGACTCATTTCTACTTTGTTCATTTTATTCATCTCCTCTATTTTGGTTTATAAACAATTATTTGATACAGGCCCTCCATAAAAAAATTAGTTAGAGCATTACTAATACCTCCTTATATTTATATTTATTTTTTTATTAATACCTTAAACACAGCTTATCATGTTAACGCTTTCTTTTGCAAATTTAACCACTAGTATATTTTTAATTTTAACTAAATTGGACTTAGATAATAAGCAAAAAAAATAAGCTATCTTCATATAAATACGAAGGTAGCCTACTTTAATTTTAACTATTCTTTATTTTGATTGCTTTGAATCGTTATATTTAACCCATCCAATTAATCCTGCGGTTGATAAAAGAATAAATCCTATCATTGATAATCCTGATCCTTTTATTTCACCGGTTTGAGGTAATCTGTTTTGATTCGATGCAACATTCTTTGAGACAGGTGTTCTCCCGTCTGGATCTGGTGTCACCTGAGAAGTTGTTGGCATTTTACCTACAAATTCAATTCCCATTTCACTTGTATAACTAGCCGCTTCTGCGGTATTACCGAATGCACCTAAACTAAAAGATAACCCCAAAAGACCAATTACTAAAGTACTCGTTATTTTTTTCCCCATAACCATACCTCACCCATTTCGACTACTTATCTTCTTTTTCACCAGTTTGTAATTCTGATAAAATTTGTCGTTTTGCTTCTGCGACAGCTTCTTCTTTATCTTTTTTATTACGACGAACTAAGAACCAAATAATCAATAATACAAGTAGAAGTAAGAAGATTCCTGCAAGAATATACCACATTGTATAATCTTTTTCTAAGTCAACTGCCTTTTCGTTCAATTTATCTGCCGTTGCGCCATCAATTGTGAAGTTTTCAGTCCATTTCCACTTATTCACACCAGAAGTTGCCGTCATTTCTAGACGGTACTTACCAGGTTTAAAGGGTTGGTTGTCCCAAAAAATACCATAATTAAAATTCGTATTGGGAGCCATTGTCATATTCGAAGTGGTTGAAGCATGTAAGGCTTCATCCCCATTTCTTGAATAGACTTTTCCGGCTACCTTTAAATTACGAATAGGTGTTGTTGTTGGGTTTTGTAAATTTACCTTCAATGTATTACGGAAATTAACTGAACCTGGTTCAATTTTAAGTAATTTCATATCAGGTTTAACAACATCATCTGTTTCAGTTAACGTTGTCCCAATCACAAATGCATAACGGTTTTTAATTTGAACGTTACTCTTTGATTTTTTTTCACTATCTTTGTCGATCTTTTCATAGAAGTATAATCCACCATCGATTTCGCCATTAAATTTCTTAGCGGGCATTGTGATATGGAACGTATGCACAACACTTTTCTTGGCTGGAATTGTCACTTCTTTATCCGACTTAACAATTGAAGATAGAGGATTTACCATTGTTTTATCAAGTTTTGGTTTCACATGACTATATTCAACCACACCGTTATCGTTGGTTACAGCTGTATTTGCCTCAGCCATTACGACAACTGCTTTATTAGTCGAATTTTTCAATGTGACAGTAACATCTTGTTTCTGATTAGGCTTCATTTTTAAATTAAAATAGGTTTGGCGCTTATCAACTTGATTACTTGGAAGATTTGCAGTAACGGCAAAGTTCATTTCAGCAGCGTTCGCTTTTTGAACTTGTCCACTAAATAAAACCAATCCTGCCACAAACGCCATTATGATTCCAAAAAATTTTTTATTCAATGTAAAAATCCTCTTTCTTTTCAAATTAGCTTTATGGAGCCGCTATCAATGTCCATTTCAACGTTGATGTATAAGCTTCTTTTGTTTTCACAGTGGTACCAGGAACAAATAACGACACTGCATCGTTTCCTGTAGAGTTAGTTCCCGCTTTATCAGTACCCATAGCAAGTGTCCAAGTACCGAACGGATTATCACTATTACCATCTGTCGTACTAACAACCGAAACAGGAGTACCACCAGTTCCTGTAAGTTTAACGTTACCTGGTAAGTCCCCGCTTAGCCCTAAACCTGGATTTTCACTATGTGCTTCGATATTCTTAATATTTAGTACAGCACCTTTAAGCACGTTCCCGCTAGGACTTTTAAAAACAGTGTTACTAACACCTAATGACCAATTACCCGTTGTATTATTTGTGACCTGGGCGTAATTAGGTACATTATAATAATCTTTATCTGTTAGGTTTTGTGTGTCCCACACTCCACTTGAGTCACGACGGTTAGTCATGTCAGCTACTTTATCAAAAGTTGCATAGTAGGTTTTATTACTCCCCGAGATATCCTGTGCCCCAAAATGAAAACTAGAAATATAATCTATTCTTAAGTCTCCAGTTGTTGGCGTAACTTGATTGAGTGGGTGCACTGGTTTTGATGGATCTAACGGATCAACAGGACCAGACTTTTCAAGTAATGTTAAGTTAGCTGATGATATCGCAGTTTTTCCATCAGTTGCAACTGCTGCATCGGCTACTGAATTTACCATCATCGAAAATGCAAGGAGGGGGACAATGGCTACTGCTAGTCGTATATTTTTTTTCAAGCTCATTGTTTTAACCTATCCCTTTCTGCATTTTATAATGCTGCGTCTTTTAATGTCCATGTAATTGTTGATGTATATTTTTCATTTAATTTACTTGTTGCACCAGGTACTTCTAAAGTTGCTTTAGTAACAGGTAATGTGTTAGGCCCCATACCTTTATCTTTAGCTGCATCTACTGCTGGAACAGCTTTAGATGAACCATCTAAAAGCATAGTTGCTGCAGGATTAGCCACAAACTTTGCCCCATTACCATTAATAATTGAACCATTTGTTAAGGTTAACTTAGCACCATCAAGTGCCGTACCCGTTGCCGTGGCAAATTGTGTATTTGCAACTGTTAAATTCCAACCGACATTTGAGCCACGGTTATCATCAACTTGGATATTAGCATCCTCTGGTTTAGCGCCAAAAGACGTTTGTTCATAAGTTTTTGTTGATCCACTAATTTCTTGATCCCCAAAATCAACACTCGGTGCACTGATTAGCTTAAGTTCGCCTGCCCCAGTAGCTGGATTAGCTACGAAGTTAACATCACCTGTTGTGCCTTTTGTAATATCGGCAGCATGTGCTGCAGGTGCTAATGTTGAAAATAACGTAACTGCTAAAAGTGCTGATGTTGCAATTGCTGCTTTTTTCATAATTAATTTCCCCTTTGGTTTAACTTACTTCTAATCTTTTTATAGACCTGCGTCTGTTAATGTCCATGTTAAGTTAGTTTTGTAACTTGTTCCAATTGATTTAGCTGTTTTACCAGGTACTTCTAATGAGATTGCTTTCATTGAAGCATCTGTATCTGTTCCATCGACATATGTGCCAAATGAATCAGTCCAAGTACCCATACCTTGACCCTTAGCAGCACTTACAACTTCAACATCTTTTCCAACAGTTGGTGTAATAACACCACTATTTAAAGCAGTTGGGATTGTTGTCGTGTCACCAATATTTGAAGAATTAAATGTTTGACCGGTCATTTTTAATTGCGCACCAGCCAACTCAGAAGTCCCATCATTAAATTGGGCATCTTGATTTACTGAAAGTTTCCAACCACCATTTGTACCACGGTTATCAGTTACTTGTAAGTAATTAGCACGTTTAACCTTATCACCTTTACTATCTGTAGCTGAAATTGGTTGTGCATAGTAAGTTTCTGTAGAACCAGAAATCTTATGATCAGCACCAAAATCAAGATTAGAGATGTAATCAATCGATAAAGGTCCATCTGTACCAGGTTTGATTGGATCTGGATCTGGATCTGGTGTAATTGGATTTGTTGGATCGATTGGATCTGTGGGATTTGTTGGGCTTGTGCTTCCTGCGACAAAACCTACTTTACCTGTTTCATTATATGTTTGTGTATTATTTGCGGCATGTACAGCTGGTGCTGCAGTCAAACCTAATGTTGTTAACGCAATTGCACTTGCAACGATTTTTGTTGTTTTCATTTTAATTTCCCCTTTTATTGATTCCCTCTATTTTTTAATAACCTAGTTGATACAGGTTTACATCCCTGCGTCAGTAATTGTCCATGTTAAATCAGTGGTATATGGTTTAGCTTCTTTAGCTGAATTACCAGGTACGGCTAATGAAACAGCCTTCATTGCTGTATCCTTTGTAGCATCTGCATCATATACACCAAATGAATCTGTCCAAGTACCCATACCTTGACCCTTAGCTGCATTCAAGACTTCAACAGCGCTACCAGGTGTTGCTGTAATTGTAGCATCGGCTATAGCTGGGGTTGTTGCATTAGTTACACTATCCATATTTTTAGAATTTAATTTTTGTGATCCCATTTTTAATACTGCACCATCTAAATCTGCTGAGCCATCATTAAATTGTTTTTCTTGTTTAACTGAAAGTTTCCAACCAGCATTAGTACCACGTTTATCCGTTACTTGTAAGTAAGTAGCATATTTAGCACCACTAACTGCTTTGACAGGTGCAGCGTAGTAAGTTGTATCGTCCCCAGAAATTTTGTTTTCACCAAAATCAAAGTTAGAAACGTAATCAATTGATAATGGTCCATCAGTACCAGGACTAACAGGAGGAACAGTTGGTTCTAATGGATCAACGGGTTTATCTGGATCAACTGGGTTAACGGGTGGTGTTTTATCATCATTTTCTGTAAAACCAATCTTACCTAATGATGTGTAATTTTCTGTATGGTCTGCGGCATGTACAGCTGGTGCTGCAGTTAAACCTAATGTTGATAAAATAATTGCGCTTGTTACGATTTTAGTTGTTTTCATTTTAATTTCCCCTTTTAATTAATAACCTTTTTTTATTGATAGAATTAATTCTTATAAGTTAGCGTCTGTAAGTGTCCATGTTAAATCTGATGTGTATTTTTCTGCGACTTTTTTGCTATCACCAGGGATAGCTAATTTAACAGAAGCTTTAGCTTTATCAGCGTCTTTAGTTGCATTACCGAATGCTTCAACCCAAGTACCAGAACCTTCGCCATCTTTAGCTTGCATAACAACTTTATCACCTGATGCAGAAGAAATTGCAAGGTTATCTGTTAAAATTGATGGTGCTGGTTTTGTACCATTTTTATCAGCATTATTTGCTTCAGGGTTAGATAACGTAATTGTTGTGCCATCTAATACTGATTTTGTTGTTTCACTTGTAAATGCTTTTGATTGTTGAACTGAAAGTTTCCAGCCAGATACTGTACCACGGTTATCTGAAACTTGTAAGAAGTTTGCAAGGTCTTTTTTAGTTCCAGCTGTTGGGTTATCTGTTGTTGCTGCAACTAATTCCGAGTTATATGTTGTATCATTACCTGTTACTTTTTGTGTACCAAAGTTAAAGTTAGAAACGTAGTCAATTGCTAATGGGCCACCAGTACCTGGGTTCACTGGGTCTGTTGGATCGATAGTATGTCCTGGATCTGTTGGATCAGTAATACCAGGGTCTGTTGTTCCGTCATTTTTAGTCAATTCAACGTTACCATGTGATACATAATCTTTTGTTTCTGATGCGTTAGCTGTTGTAACAGCTGTTCCTGTAATACCTAATCCAAGTAATGCAGCGAATAATAATTTATTTGTTTTTTTCATAATATATATTTCCCCTAATCTCTTTTTTTATAGTTTAGCATCTGTCAAAGTCCATGTTAGTTCAGACTTATAAGCCCCTGCTACTTTTTTCGACTCAGCTGGAACAAACAATGAAATACTTTGTTGAGCAGCTGTATTATCTTTACCAAAACGATCCGTCCAGGTCCCCATACCATTGTCCAACTTAGCTGTCATCACAGTAACTGCCTTACCATCTGGCTTAATTGCTGCTTGACTATCCGTCGGTCTATGCAGGTTACTACCATTAACAACACCATTCATCAACGTGATAACCGTTCCATCTAATTTATTTTTACCATTCATAAATGGATTGGTCTGTGCAACGGTTAATTTCCACCCTGCATTTGACCCACGGTTATCCGTTATCTGAACATAGTTTGGATAATCTCCGACTTTACCGTTCTTATCAGCTAACTGGTCAAGTTGTGCATAATAAACACTATCTTTACCAGAAATTTTTTGTTGACTGAATTGTAAGTTCGAAACGTAATCAATCGATAACGGACCTGGCGTCCCCGGATTAACAGGTCTAACTGGTTTTACCGGATCCGTCGGATTAATTGGATTAACAGGTCGTGTTTCATCAGTACTTCCAACTAACTCAATAGTCGCATGCGATTGATAGCCCACTGTATCGCTTGCTGAAACTTGCGTTACGGCGAAACCAACAGGTACCATGCTTCCTAAAAGAATCCCCATAATTGTACTTCTTTTTAGCATCGTATTTTCTCCCCTCGTAAGATTTTGGTAGTTTTTAATATTAGCAATATGCTAACGATTAACATTAATTAAACAAGGTTTATGAATGTGGCGTATCCGCTAATGTCCATGTTATTTCCCCTGTATAGTCCCCTGCTTTAAGCAAAGGGTTATTTCCATTAAGTTGAACGATAATTCCTTTGTCGTTTGCCCAACTTACTTCTTGAGTTACCTCAGATTGCCCTGAACCAACTTCTGCACTGTTTGATTCTATATCTTGCGATTGACCAGATGCATCTATATATGTCAATACACCATTTAACTTAACGTTAGCATCGTTATGCTCCGTTAACGGTGTTGTAAGTTGAGCTGTTAAGGTCCAAGCTTGTTTACCCGCGTTAGAAACTTGTACGCTATTAACATGAGGATCAGGGTCACTACGTTGAACTTTAAAGTCTTCTCCGCTGTAAGGTAACGTAACACCTAAAAAAGAACCGTAATTAGTTGCCCCAGGTCCTTCTGTAATTTTCAATCCACCTGTAACTTCAATGTTAATGGTCTTTTTTAAACCATCCGAATTTTTGATAACTGCCTGATAAATACCATCAGTTGAAGTTTGTTTAAGTGTCGTTGAATCAACGCTTACTTTAGATTCAGCACCAGTTGCTAACAACCATCCTTTAGCTTCACTAGTCTTTAGAATTAATGCAGTCAACTCATCAGTTGTTAATTTTTGAATATCTGCCTGCTTTACGCCAAATCCTTTTGCATAAAGGGCAGAGACTTTATCAGTTGCAGTGTCATCATCAGTTACAGTAACTGGTACAGCTACTTTTGCGATTTCATTTGGTTTAACTGCAATATCTGTTAAAAGCATATCTTGGATGTAAAATCCTACTGTTTTATTATCAAGTGGTTTACCTGATGGATTTGTCCCATCAACAGTTAGTGTATGTGCATTAACTGTTGGTTGATTAATAATTGTCAAATCTTTAATCAAATCCGTCTCGCCTGTCTTAACCGTATCGCCAACTTTGATTGTTTGTGGGATAGCAATTGCGCCTAATTTGAATACGTTAACAGTTATAGTAACTGGTTTTTCTTGACGGTTATTACCTGGATCAACTGCCGTAACTAATAGTTCATTTTTACCTGGACCTAGTTTAGACATATTAACTGGTACAGAATACGGTGTAGGATTCTTCACATCCACTGTAATAGTATCGTAAGGATTCTTTTCTGACGTTCCATCTGGATACCCGATTTCAATATTTCCTTTTGTATCATCTGAATCAGTAACATCTCCTGTAATCTCAACACCTTTTTGATCAGCGTAACCGTTAATTATTGTATTTTTAACTGTCGCAACGGGAGGAGTACTAGGTGTTGTCTCTTTATAAGTAAGGTAAGACCCATTAACAAGTGTTGCACCTGGAGCTAAATCAACTTGATTAGCTTTCATAATGTACGCACTATCATCACCAATTGTTTTACTTGGATTACTAATATTTTCAATTCCAATATTAGTGTTTGCTGCTGAACCTTCCATACCTGTCCCGGCTACCCCCCCTTTAAAGTAGTTATTAAAATTAGCGGGGTTTAGAATCTTATCTTGAGAACCGCCCGTATAATTTGTCCAACCACCCAAAGTAGCATTAGACTCTGGATCTTTCAATCTCACATCCAAAACATGCTTCTGACTAGTACTATCCCCAATCATTTTAAAGCCATCATTAGGTCCAATACTCTGTAAAGGAACTTTATCAGAATCTACAAAAGTATCATTTGTTTCCAAGGCACCTATTTTTTGTGAATCTGAATTATTATTTGTAATACTAAAGTAACGGTAAATACCACCAGTCCTACCATATACTGATTCAAAAGTATAACTAACTTTGTACTTACTATCATACATAGTTGCTTTAAATCCCGTGTTCATACTATTTTTATAAAGATGATAATCAGTAATTGACCCATCTAAAAGTCCACCCTCGATACCAGAAATACCGTTGTCTAGGTAAGCTTCATTCACATTATAACCACGAGCTATTTTGTCGCCCATAATCAGCCCGTGTATAATCGATGGACGCGGATTTTTTCCGGTAGTATACGTATATGACCAAGATGGTAAATTAGGTGAACTATTATTGCTTGCTCTATCTGCGTCATTATTATTCGTCAGTTCACTAGGCTGAAAAGGTTCAATACTATTTCCAAAGTACATAACTGGTTCATTAGGCTTATCAGATCTCCCCGATTGTGAAACAAACGTCTTTGCTACATCAGCTGCGTAATCTTTTGTTTCCCATTTAACAGTAGGTAGAATTTCATCTTTTGGTCCAACATATCCAGCTGCTCGAGTGGTAGCTCGAGTACTTCGTTTAGTTTTTTCTGATGATTTAGCTTTTATTTTTAATTCACTTTTTTTAGTTGTTGATTTAGTTTCTACAGATTCACTTGATAGCGCCTTTTTTTCTGATTCACTTGATTCTTTAATCGTTAACTTACTTGATGTTTCATCTGATGATTCGCTTGACATACTGCTCTCATCGGTTTTAGCAAACACACTAGGTTCTCTATGGCTAGCTCCCCCAGCTAACAATCCTGCAAAAACAGCACTTGTCATAATTGTTGCCGAAACCCATTCTTTTTTTCTGTTTTTATACTCTCTCATTTTTTAGCCCTCCCCAATCCTTGCTTTTAACTTATTAATTATTTTATCAATTTAGTCTATTTGATTTCACTAACATATTGCCAATTCACTACTATCCCCTATTTATCTAGCTATTTCTATTAACTTTTATCAAATATACCTTTTAGCAAAGTTAAAAATTCAACATGTACATGCTTTGTCTTTGATTAACATGTACATATTATATCTTCAATGGTGTACGATGTTAAATCAAATTTTTTATTTTTTTAAAAATATTTGAAAATTAAACAAATAATAATTATTCATAAGTTTTATCTCATCATAAAACGAAAATTATTAAGCCACTAAAATACGAATAAAATTTAGTTATCATTAATTTTTATTAAAAAAATCCATATCAATACTTAGCAGTATTGATATGGATTTACTATTATTTGGGATTGTTATTTAGTTCATAATTAAACTGCTAAAAATATTCAAATCATTTAAGATTAAATTAGAAACTATAACATTAAGGTGTATTCTCTAGTGTCCATGTTATTTCCCCTGTATAGGCTCCAGCTTTAAGTGATGTATTACCTCCGTTAAGTTGAGCGACAATTCCTTTATCCTTATCCCAACGGACTTCTTGAGTTGCCTCAGACTGTCCTGAACCAACTTCTGCACTACTTGATTCTATATCTTGTACACCATTAGCTGAATTTACATACTCCAAAACACCAGTTAACTTATCATTAGCACTATCTGTCAAACCTTTTGTAAGTCGAGCAGTTAATGTCCAAGCTTGTTTACCTGCATTAGAAATATTCACACTGCTATTGGTACTAGAATCACTACGTTGGAGATCAAAATTTTCTCCACTGTAAGGTAATATCACGCCACTGGAAGAACCATAGTCAGTTGCAGTAGGTGCTGATGTAATTTTTAATCCACCTGAGACAGTAATCACAATTTCTTTTGTTTGACCATCAGAATTTTGGATAACTGCTTTATAAAAACCATCACCTGAAGTTGGTTTAAGTTCTGTTGACTTAACACTAACTTTAGATTCGGCACCCGTCGCTATCAGCCAGCCTCTAGCTTTACTATTATTCAAGATTAATGTATCTAAATCACCAGTTGATAAGTTTTGAATATCCGCTGTTTTTAATTCAAATCCCTTGGCATAAAGAGCAGAAGTTTTGTCAAATGCAGTATCACTATCAGTTACGGTAACGGGTACAGCTACTTTTGCGATTTCATTTGGTTTAACTGCAGTATCTGTTAAAAGCATATCTTGAATGTAAAATCCTGCTGTTTTATTATCAAGTGGCTTACCTGATGGATTTGTTGTATCCATTTTTAAGGTATGTGCATTAACTGTTGGTTGATTAATAATTGTTAAATTCTTAATTAAGTCCGTTTCGCCTGTCTTAACCGTATCGCCAACTTTGATTGTTTGTGGGATAGCAGTTGCACCTAATTTATAAAGATTGACTGTTACCGTAACAGGTTTTAACTGTTCTACTTCACTATCGTCAACAGCTGTCACTATTATCTTATTTGAACCTAATTTTAATTTAGAAGTGTCAATGTTTGCACTATAATCAGCACTAGTATCTACCTTACCTGTGTCGTACACATTCTCTGTTGTTCCTGACGTTGACCCATCTGGATAGGTAATTTGAATATAACCTTTACTGCCATCCTTATCTAAAACCGTTCCTAAAACTTTAGGCCTATTAGTTTGACTTGCATAAGCATTAATCGTTTGTTCTTTTACACTTGCAACAGGTGCAACAGCTTCCTTATAAGTTTGATAAGAACCCGTTACGAGTGTTCCTCCTGGTTCCAAAGTTTTCGGATTAGCTTTTATTATGAACCCACTATCGCCTTTAAATGGGTTATCTGGATTCTTAATATTTGAAACGGCAATAATTTTATTATGTGGTGATTTTTCCATTCCAGTTCCAAGTGCACCACCATTGAAATAATTATTTAAATAACCAGTATTCATAACATTTGGTTCATCTCCGCCTGTGTAATTCGTCCATCCACCTAATTTGGTATTATTTCTTGGATCATTTAATTTGAAATTTAAACTATGTGCTGACCCAACCATTTTGAATCCTTCATCCGGGCCTAAGCTTTCAATGGTAACAGCATCCTCATCAACGAATGTATCGACGCCCTCAATAGCTCCAACTGCACGAGCCGTTGTGTCATTGTTAGTAATACTAAAATAGCTATAAACACCGCCACTAGCATCATAAACTTCCTCAAATGTATAACTTAATTTATACTTTGTATCATACATAATTGCCTTAAATCCAGTACCTGTTTTATTTTTAAAAAGTTGATATCCAGTGATATCCTTACCTTTAACTGCAGATTCAATTGTATAAGGAATTGATGAAAAGGATGATACCAACCCGTATCCACGATTACCTGGGACACTATTATTAATAATAATTCCATAAGATTTCCTTGGAACAGGATTTATTCCAGTATCAAACATGTAGGCCCAACCAGACTTATTAAGACCACTGACGGGATCATTATTTAATAACTCATTCATTTGAAAAGGAAAATAATTATTTCCAAAATATAATACAGGTTCGCCAGGTTTATTCTGTGAACCCGACTGTGAAACAAATGCCGTTGCTGACTCCGCTGAATAATCTTTTGTTGTATCCCAGTAATCATCAGGAAATACATCATTTGCTGGTCCAACATACCCAGCTGCTCTAGTACTTAGTTTAGCTTTTGCTGACGGTTTAGCTTTTGTTTTTGATTCACTTTTTTTTATTGTGATTGATTTAGTTTTTAGAGAATCACTTGATATCGCCTTTTTTCCTGATTCACTTGTGGCGTTATCTGATGACTCACTTGACATACTGCTCTCATCAGTTTGAGCAAATACACTAGGTTCCCTGTGACTGGCCCCCCCAGCAAATAATCCTGCAAAAACAGCACTTGTTATAAGTGTTGCTGAAATCCATTCTTTTGTTCTACTGTTATGTTTCCTCATCTTTTATCCCTCTCTAATGCTTAATTATCTTATTTATTTGGTCTTACTATCATATCGTTAAGTCATTGTCATCCCCTATTTTTCTAACAATTCCCATTAACTTTTAGTAAAGTGAAGATACAATATGTACATACTACATCTACAATTATTATGTACATATTGTATCTTCAATGGTGCACAATGTTAAATCACATTTTTTACCTTTTTAAAAATATTTGAAAATAAAAAAGTTATTAATTAAAAGATAATATCCCTTAATTAATAACTTTTTCATTTAAATTATTTAATTTTTTGTTGATACTTTCTTTTTAATCTTCGATTAATCCATAATATAACAAAAACATTAACGATTATCAGTACGAACAAGAGTAATATCCAATAGATCCAGTAATTTGTTTGATCGATTGTAACATCCTTCTCATTCAATATTCTTGCTTTTGATCCACTTACCGTAAATTTCTGTTTAAAATGCCATGCCTGATTTTTAGAAGTCATCTCTGCACTAAGTTCGTAGGTACCACTTTTGAGTAATTCACCAGCAGCTAATGGAATTGGAAAGGTAACCGCACTGGTTGGGGCAATTTGCATGTCCTTATTACTTGCTCGATATAATACTTTTGAACTACCTAACCGTCTGACTTGTGTATTTATTTGAACTTTATTTAAAAACATAGCGCTCTGATTTTCAAATCTCGCAGCAATCACATTACGTGCATTAATTTGTGTGATATCAACCGTTTTTAATTTTACTTGTGCGCTAGTTACAGGTTGTTCTCCATGGAATATTACCGCAGTCGTATATAAATAACGATTATCAATAACCGCTCGTTCTGACTTTGTTTGAGACTGAGCATCATTGTCTTCAATCACCGATATACCTCCCGCAACGACACCTGCAAAAGTCGTATTGGGTAACGCAACATCCAAAGTAACTATTTTTTCACTTTTTGCAGGAACAGTTATACGATTCTGACGAGCTCTAACTGCTTTTACCACTGAGAACGGCTGTTGTGCCAATACTTTACTTTGTGATTCCGCGTACTCCACAACCCCATTATAGTTTGTTGTTGCATCCTTAATGAGGACTTCAAACGTTAGTGATTTATCAATAAGATTAGCTACCTTAATTTTCAGCTGTGTTTTAGTTCCTGGTGCTGCTTTTAAATCAAAATAAGTTTTTTTCTTATCTAATTGATAGTCAGATATCATAGGTTGAACAGAAAAGTCAACTTGGCTGGCATTAACCTGCTTAATGTCCACTCCGAATAAAAATAAAATACTGAATAAAAATAAATAGCCGAATCTTTTAATAAATTTTGTGGTTATCATTTCATTATTATTCATTTGATGGCACATCATTTAATGACCATGTAATTTCACTACGATAGACATCTGTCATCTTAGTTGCCTCACGGGGAATATTCAAAGCGATACTATTTCCTTTAGTTGCCTCATTCCCAAAACGGTAAACCCAAGTGCCGTATCCTTCATCACCTTTTGCGGCAACGACTACTTTATTAGCTCCTACAGACAAATCAAAATTTTTCTTATAAAATCCAGGTTTTTTATCCGCAGAAATGGAAACAAGTTCACCATTACTAAAACTAAGATAGGCACCCGTTAACGATTTATGCGTCTCTTCAGATTCAAATTGGCGACTCTGTTTAGCTTCAAGCACCCAACCATTTTCAGTTCCGCTAAAATTTGAAACTTGAACGTAATTGGGTGTGCTTGCCCCTGTTGCCATATCTTGCGCTTTGGCATAACTTTTTTTATCATTCGAATCAATTTTAGTTGTATTGAAACTAAGGGAAGAAGCAAAATCGACTGTTGTTGCTCCAGATTGAAAATCCATAGACAAATCGGATTGCGCACTACCACGATTAGTTTTCGCCGCTTGAATCGTTGCCTCAGATGCAGTCATATAGAGACCTAATAGTGTTACAAAGGCGCTTAATACTATTTTATTCATAAAGATTTCCCTCTCCCTGTCTAAAAAAATTACTCTTCTGTTATTTCTATAATTTGAATACATATATTAATGACATGTTATTTTATATCACCACTTTTGTCAATTTTTTTAAAAATATGATAATTATTGATTCTAGATTTATATGCAAACCGTTGGCAATTCCCCTATAATGGATAGTACATACTCTTTAATGAGGAGGAATCGCGATAAATGGACTTTATATTTAACAAAGATGATATTCGTAAGTTAGAATTATTTTCTTATCTTGAGAATACTTATGACCAATCTGCTTCGCAAACAGACATCCAAAAACATTTTAAATGGTCAAAATATTATACAGCAACAACTATCAAGTCTTTAGAAGAAGATCTTGTCACTGAAGGATTAGACGATTACTATTTATTAAAAGTTAGCAATAACAAAGTAAGTCTACAAAAAAATGGCTTAGATTCCATCGATCACCTATTACTTCTATACGCTAAGCAGTCACCTCAATTTTTGATGCTGAATGCGCTATTTACTAACCCTAATTTTAGTATAGAATCCTTCACCGAATCGTTATTTTTAAGTGAAGCAACTGGTTATCGGACCAAGAAATTTTTAGATGATATGTTACAAAAATTAGGCTTTAAAATCACTAAAAACTTCCAATTAGTAGGTCCTGAAGAAAATATTCGCTTATTTTTTTATAACCTTTATTTAGCTGTCTATAAGAACTACAACTTCCCATTTAATGAAGAAGTTGATCGTAATTCTAGTTTATTTTCTAACCAATTAATTTCTAGCTTAAATCTTGATCTCACACAAATACAATTATTGAAACTAAAGTATTTTTCAGCTGTTCTCATACAAAGTTTAGCTTCTAATCGAAATGATACTAATCGTTTTGCTGATGTTAATTTTGCTAATTCAGACTCAATCATGTCCAATATTCAAGACTGTCTTCAAGAAAATCCAGGTATTAATGGACTTACGGATGAACAGTTATCAATTGAAACAGTATTTGTTCTAAATTTCCTTTATATGGAAGACATTGTTGACGTTACATTTAATAACTCATCTTTCTTTTCACAAATTGAATCACTCAATAATTTTGTTATTAAAGACTTACAAAAGTTCTTTGATATCACATTAAGTGAACAAAGTTATATGACATTATTTGACGAATTATCTCGTATTCATTTTTCTAGTTACCATAGTGCCCAAATTGATTTTAGTTGGCAAGTTGCCGTAGATAATACTATTTTAAAAGAAAATTATAGTTGGTTTTATATCTTCGTTGACCAATTGATAACTAACTTAACAACGAATGTACCGGATATTTTCAAAGAAAAAAACATTAACATGGCCCGTTTAAAATCAGAATATCTTTTCTTATTCATTCGTTATATTGATTTACCAACCGTTTCAAAACCGGTGCATATAACAATTGATTTTTCAAAAGGGAGTAACTACAATGATTTAATTCACAAAAATCTTGATTCAATGCCCTTCTTTAATTTGGAAGTTAACTACAAATTAACAGATCAAACCGATATTTACCTTTCTGACTTCTTGATGGCAGATGTCCCCAGTCGCTACCTAATCTGGAATAGTCCACCATTAGCTTCTGATTGGGAGATATTTGCTAATATGGTTGTGGCTATTCGAACAGATAGTCAGGAGGATATCACTAATGCATAAAAAGTTTAGAACATCCCGCCTAACTAGAATTTCCTTAGCCTCAATCGTAGCTAACTTGTTCATTTTATCCATGTATGTACCCAAACAAATTAAAGCAACACCGCGAAGCGATAGTGAAGATTCTCGTGTAGCTCCTGTGAATCCAATGGATCCCAGAAAAAATGCAGAACCTGTGTCCCCTAAGGTTTCGGCACCTAAAAAACAAAAACCTCGTAAGGTTAAGAAAAAAGTAACAGATAAATCACCAATCGCTTTTGTTTCAACGCAACATTCTGTAACACCTATTAAACCACCTGTAGCCCTTTCAGTATCTTATTCTGGCTACTTGGTTCGTCATTTATCAGGGAACCTACTCTATGGTTCAAAAACAAGGTCATCAGATGCGATTATTTTAAAAGAAACTAAAGAATAAATTTAGTTTATTTTATTTGACCTTTTTTGACCAAGGGTTTAAACTAGCATTACATTAGTTCAAATGCTAATATAAAAAAAGTAAATAATAATAAATTCGGAGGTTTCTAACTATGAATATGGTTCCTACAGTTATCGAACAATCTGCCGGTGGCGAACGTGCCTATGATATCTACTCTCGTCTTTTAAAAGACAGAATCATTATGTTATCTGGTGAAGTTAATGATGATATGGCAAATGCTATTATCGCTCAATTACTTTTCTTAGACGCTCAAGACTCAGAAAAAGATATTTCAATTTACATTAACTCACCCGGTGGTTCTGTTTCAGCCGGTTTAGCTATCTACGATACAATGAACTTCATCAATGCTGATGTTCAAACAATCGTTATGGGTATGGCTGCTTCAATGGCCAGTGTATTGGCAACTGCTGGTACAAAGGGTAAACGTTTTGCATTACCTAACTCAGAAATTATGATTCACCAACCACTTGGTGGCGCTCAAGGTCAAGCAACAGAAATTGAAATTGCTGCTGCACATATCTTGAAAACAAGAACATTGATTAACCAAATTTTAGCTGATGCAACTGGTCAAGATATTAAAGTTATCGATAAAGATACAGATCGTGATAACTTTATGACTGCTGATCAAGCAAAAGAATACGGTTTGATTGATAAAATTATGACTAACAAAAAAGGGCTTAAATAAGCTTTAACGTTTAAGGACACTAACAAGTTAACTTTTGTTAGTGTCCTTTTTTTGAGCGGATAATTATTCAGATGAACCCGTCTTATGCTATACTGACGCTAATAAATGAAGACTGGACTGATAAAAATGGATATTTCAATTATTGATGCTTCAAAAGTAAATCGGGACTTTGGACTTGTGATTGGTAACTCTGACGCGCCAAAAACAATTATTGAGTTTATTAACCTACGTTGCCCCTACTCAAAAGAATGGTTCGAAAAATCTAAAGAGACTTTAGATTCTTATGTTGCAAACGGACGTGTAAAACGTGTCATCAAACTTTTTGATAAAGAAAAAGAATCCTTACAACGTGGTAATGTTGCTCATCATTATCTTCCTTTAGATAATCCGCAAAAATCTTACGATTTAATAACTGAATTATTTAAAACGCAAGATACGTGGAAAGACTTAACACTGGATGAGGTTGCTGCCTATATGGAAAAGACCTTTAGTTTAACTGACGTTTCTGATAAAACTTACATTAACTCAATTATCGCTGAAGCTAACGACGCAAATATTCAATTTGTACCAACCGTTATCGTTGACGACCATATTTTTGATGAATCAATTGATCTAGCTACCTTAAAATCATATTTAGATAAATAAAAAATACGCATATAATTAATAGCTAAGATAAAAGCTATCAGTTATATGCGTATTTTATTTGGTTAACCTTTTAATCCTTTAGATTGTCTGACCATATCTTCAACAACAACATCAAAGATTTCTCCAAGTCCAGCACAATATTCTAATATTTCCCACGGCGCATTCGTATGGAAATGCAGTTTCATTAAATCAGAATCTCCCGCAACAAGTAAACTATCACCTTTGAATTGACGTAAAATCTTATCGTTCAATTGGTCCTCGTCTAATGTACTACCTTCTATTAGTAGTTGCGTATCATATTTAAATGTTATCATGCTATCTCACCTCTTTAAAATTTCGTTTATTTTTCACCAATTCGAACTTTTTCAGCAAATTCGTTAATTTTTCGTAGCCGATGATTAATCCCAGATTTTGAAATTGGACCACCTGGTACTAAATCACCTAATTCTTTCAAACTAACTTCTTGATGAACCAGACGTGTTTCAGCAACTTCTTTTAATTTAGAAGGTAATTGCCCTAAACCAACAGAATGTGCAATAAACTCAATATTAGCAATTTGTTTATTCGCAGCATCCGCCACTTTATTCATATTAGCTGTTTCGCAATTAACCATGCGATTAACTGAATTACGCATATCGCGGACAATCCTAATATCTTCAAACTTCAACATAGCCGTTGTTGCGCCAATTAATGACAAGAAATCAGCAATTTTTTCTGCTTCTTTTAAATAAACGATATAACCACTTCGACGTTCAGTCATTCTAGCGTTGAATCCAAATTTATTAATCATTTCGCAAATTGTTTGATTATGTTCTTCATAGACTGAGTAAATTTCCAAATGATAACGGCTTGTTTCAGGATTATTAACAGAACCACCTGCCAAAAATGCCCCACGTAAATATGAACGCATCATCATATCATCATGGGCCAACAGATCCATTGGTACACCCATTTTAAGTTGCATATCTTCAATGATATCCAGGTCTTTTAAAACAAAATCACTACCTGTTTTTAAACGTACAATATAAATATTATTTTTCTTTAATTTCATTTTACGACGAACTAATAGTTCACTTGTAATGTCATAAAATTCATTTAAAAGTTCATAAATCCGTCTCGCAATTGCGGGATTCTCAGTCTGAACATTTAAAACAAATTGATGATTAATAATACTCAAAGACCCATTCATTCTAATTAACGCCATTAACTCTGCTTTAGCATTATTTTTTCTGACTTTGAGGGTCGTTAATTCTTTTTTCACTTCACTTGCATATGACATTCTTTCACCTTATCTCTGTACTAAATAGTCTTTCTATGTCTTAATTCGCGATTTGGTCGACCAACTAAACGGATTAATTCTTCAACGACTTTATTGCCATCATGGAAGACACCTTGATCTTTTAATTTTAAGAAGTTAGATGAAATCACTCGACAATGTTGTTCCCTTAATCCATTAAAGTCATGTTCAACTTGAATTAAATTCTCATCATATTTTTCTTTATCCATATAACCTTCAGGAACCGGTGCCGTATTCACAAGCACTGTATTCACAAAACATTTACCTAGGTGCCCATTCAAAATACGCACATGATCAGCATCAGTAAAATGTTCTGTTTCACCCTTTTGCGTCATAATATTACAGATATAAACAACTTCTGCTTTTGTTTCAGACAGTGCCTTACCCACATTACCAATAACTAAATTAGGCAAAATACTTGTGAACAAACTCCCAGGTCCAAGGACAATTTGGTCTGCTTCAAGAATAGCTTGAACAACTTCTGGTACAGCTTCTGGCACACTAGTTTCACTTTTTTCACTTGAGGTTACCCAAACACGCTTAATTGATTTTCTAGCGGCAGTTATTTCTGCTTCCCCCGCTAAAAAAGTGCCATCAGAAAATTCTGCATTTAATACTAACGGTTCATCCGCAACGGGATAGACATGTCCATCAACTCTCATCATTTCTGATAATTCTTGGACAGAAGCAAAAACACCATTTTTCATTTCAGTTAGTGCTGCAATAATTAAATTACCAATCGCATGTCCTGCAAAAAATCGATCGGACGTATCAAACCGATACTGGAATATATCTAAATATATTTCTGGTAACTCAGATAATGCGGCAATAACATTACGAATATCACCAGGCGGCACAACATTCACGTAATCTCTGATAATACCTGACGAACCACCATCATCAGCAACCGTTACAATCGCCGTGATATCAGCATTTTTATCTCTTAAACTTTTTAAAATAACGGGTAGCCCTGTTCCGCCACCAATAACGACTATCTTAGGTCTATGTCCACTTCTCGTCATGATCGATTGACCGATTCTTTACTTTTATTAATATCACGGTGTGTAACGTTCACCGGATAGTTAATTTTCAATTCTTCACTCAATCTTTTAGCTAAAGCAACTGAGCGATGTTGTCCACCAGTACAGCCAATCGCAATCGTTAAATTGGTTTTACCTTCAGCTTCGTAGCCAGGTAAAATTGACTCAATTAACGATTCAAATTTGGTATAAAAACCTTCTGTAGCTGGTTGTTTCATCACATAATCATAAACTGCCTTATCTAAGCCAGTTTGTGGTTTTAATTCTGGAATATAGTGTGGGTTAGGTAAGAAACGGACATCCATCACGATATCTGCATCGATAGGTAGGCCATATTTAAATCCGAATGATAAGACTTCAACATGAAAATTAGCTGTTTCTCTGGTTTCAAAATTATGAAAAATCTCTTCACGTAACTGACGTGGTGACAAATTAGTCGTATTAATCACTAATTGTGCTTGTGTTTTAATATCATTTAATAAGTCACGTTCTTTTTCAATGCCATCCATCAGACGGCCTTCCATTGCTAACGGATGCGCACGTCTTGTTTCTTTGTAACGAGAAACTAATTCTGCATCTGATGCGTCAAGAAAGACAATTTTAGTGGTTACAAATTCAGTGTTATCAAATCCTGATAACATTTCGATAATTTCATCATAAAAAGCTCTTGATCTTAAATCCATAACAAGGGCAATTTTTGAAATTTTACCTGACTCTTTTACCAACTCCCAGAACTTAGGTAATAAAGTTGGTGGTAAGTTATCAATACAAAAATAACCTAAATCTTCAAAACTTTGCATTGCGACCGTCTTACCGGCCCCACTCATCCCTGTAATTACAACTAGCTCTAACGTATCTGTCATATTCATTCCTCCAAATCTACTATAATTATTATAACATACCTGGTGTTTCTTTTGTATCTGCGCACAAAAAAAGAGTTGTTTCCAACCCTATATCGTTTCACCAAATATTTTCATTTTAATTGCTTGGCCCGTTGGTGTACTAGCTAATCCACCAATCCCAGTTTCTCTAAGCGAGCTCGGCATACGTTCGCCAATGTCTTTCATAGCCATAATAACTTCATCAGCTGGTACTTTGTTAGATAATCCAGCAAGTGCCATATCTGCTGCCGTTAAAGCATTCACGGCTCCTATTGCATTTCGCTTGATACATGGAATTTCAACTAATCCAGCAACTGGATCACAAACCAGTCCCAATAAATTACTAAGTCCCATCGCAAAAGCCTCTGCACATTGTTCCGGCGTTCCACCAGTAACCTCAACGGCGGCAGCTGCTGCCATTGCTGATGCACTGCCGACTTCTGCCTGACAGCCACCAGTCGCTCCGGCAATCATGGCATTATTTGCCACGATCATTCCAAAGGCACTTGACGTAAATAAAGCTTGTAACATCTTTTCATGTGATAAATTTAATCGTTTTTGTATCATGAAAATAACCCCAGGCAACGTTCCAGATGAACCTGCAGTCGGTGTCGCACAAATAAGTCCCATCGAAGCATTGACTTCATTAGTCGCAATTGCATATTGCATCGCCTCTAAGTTAGCATCCCCAGATAAAGAGTGCCCTTTCTCACGATATTTCCGTAGTAAGACCGCATCTCCACCCGTTAATCCCGTTGCTGAAGAAACGCCTTCACCATTTGATCCCTTTTCAATCGCTTGCTTCATCACTTCAAGATTAGCAGACATTTTTTCAATGATAACGTCTCTAGTTTCACTTGATTGCGCCATTTCTTGTTCAATCATTAATTCTGAAACTAATTTGTGTTCTTTATTAGCAGTTGAAACTAACTCAGCAATACTTTTATACAAGATGGAACCTCCTATTTTAAATAAATGAGATTGTGCGTTAATAATCGCAGTTGCTTAATATCAGTCTCAGTAATATTCTTGGATAAATCATATTCATACATAATATCCTCTGGCATTAACTCAGATTCACTTTGCATAACAATAGTTGTCGATTTTTCGATTTGTTTTTGAATTTTATTTTTATTTACTGGATTAGCTTCCAACACTAGTATCGGTAAACTACCCTTTGGAAAAAATTGTTGTTTTTTTATAGTGAAAGCCCTAATTTCAATTGTGCCACCACCAATTGAGCAACCCATTAATTCGATTTTTTTTGTCTCATTTTCAATCGTTAATTTAACACTATTCGGATGGTTAATTGGACTTGGGTGTGCATCTTCAATAAACTGAATCTCAATCCCCATTTTTTCCGCAATCTGAATTGACTGTGGGCAACGGACATCATCAGGTTCAAAGCCTAATACCCCAGCAACGGTCGCAAAATCAGTCCCGTGCCCGCGATGTGTTTTTGCGAATGATTCATAATAGCGAACTTTTAATTTAGTGATTCTCCCATTAAATAATTGAAATCCAACCTTACCGATTTTAGCGGCACCAGCTGTATGTGAACTAGATGGTCCGATCATAACAGGTCCAATAATATCAAAAACACTCTTATAGTTATTGCCCATGGTCAGCCGTTCCTCCAATTTATTTTATGTCTTCTTTAAAGTTAACACTTTTTAAAAAAAAAGGAATAAAAAAAAGCCAGATTTTCATCTGACTTCTTAATTTATTTATTCATTCTCGCACGATCACGTTCTAAGATTGGTTTTAAATAGTGTCCCGTATAACTTTCAGGCACTTCAGCAATTTCTTCTGGTGTTCCAGTCGCAAGAATCGTTCCGCCACCTTCGCCGCCTTCTGGACCTAAATCAATTAAATAGTCAGATGTTTTAATCACATCTAAGTTATGTTCAATAACCAAGACTGTGTTACCCGCATCAACCAAACGATTTAAAACGCTAAGTAGGCGTTTAATGTCATCTGTATGCAAACCAGTTGTTGGTTCATCAAGAATATAAAAACTCTTACCATTTGATTGACGATGTAATTCAGAAGCTAACTTCATCCGTTGCGCTTCACCACCTGATAATGTTGTTGCCGATTGGCCTAACGAAACATAGCCCAAACCAACATCAACAATTGTCTGCAGTTTACGTCTGATTTTAGGAATTGGTTCGAAGAATTTCAAAGCTTCGCCAACTTTTAAATCTAAAATATCAGAGATTGTCTTACCTTTGTAAGTCACTTCAAGTGTTTCAGAGTTATAGCGTGCCCCGTGACAAATTTCACATGGCACATAGACATCTGGTAGGAAATTCATTTCTATTTTAATAATCCCGTCACCTTTGCAGGCTTCACAACGTCCACCTTTGACATTAAAACTAAAACGACCTTTTTTATAACCACGTAATTTTGCTTCGTTAGTTTCCGCAAATAAATCACGAATATTATCGAAGACGCCTGTATAAGTTGCGGGATTACTTCTCGGTGTTCGACCAATTGGACTTTGATCAATATTAATAACACTTTCAATATTTTGAACACCAGAAACTGATTTATATTTACCTGGTTTTTCAGAATTTCGATTTAACTTTTGTGATAATACCTTTTTCAAAATACCATTCACTAAAGTTGATTTACCGGAACCTGAGACACCTGTAACTGAAATGAATTTACCTAAAGGAAAATCGACCGTTACATTTTTTAAGTTATTCTCTTTTGCGCCGGTAATTCGAATCTTCTTACCATTGCCAGCACGTCGTTCATCAGGTAATGATATAAATTTCTTTCCTGATAAATATTGTCCAGTTAATGATTTGCGACTCTTTTTAACTTGTGTGGGCGTTCCAGCAGCAACAATTTCACCACCTAATTCACCAGCACCAGGACCAACATCAATTAAATAATCAGCAGCCATCATGGTATCCTCATCATGTTCAACCACAATTAAAGTATTACCCAAATCACGCATTTTCTTAAGTGATTCAATTAAGCGATCATTATCACGTTGATGCAACCCGATTGAAGGTTCATCTAAAATATATAAAACACCCGATAAATTAGAGCCAATTTGCGTGGCTAGTCGAATCCGTTGTGCTTCTCCACCTGAAAGTGTTCCTGCAGAACGTGATAATGTCAGATAATTTAAGCCAACATTTTGTAAGAATGTTAAGCGGTCACGAATTTCTTTCAAAATAGGTGCTGCAATAATTGATTCTTTTTCTGACAAGTTAACGTTATCAAAGAAAGGTAAGCCGTCACCAATTGAAAGTGCGGAAATTTTACCAATATGTTGGCCATTAATTTGGACGGCTAATGCTTTACGATTCAAGCGGTAACCGTGACATGTTTGACACGTTAAGCTGGTCATATATTTACGCATTTGTTCACGCGTAAAGTCACTATTAGTCTCCGTATGACGACGACTAATATTTGTAATAACCCCTTCAAATAATGCATCTACATCACGAACGCCACCAAAGTCATTAGCGTAATGGAAATGAAATTCACGTGTTCCAGCGCCATTCAAAACAATATCACGTTGTTCATCTGTTAACTTTTCAAATGGCACATCCATTGGAATTCCAAAAGCTTCTGCAGCTTGGGCTAACATCGATGGGTAATATTGCGAACTAATAGGATTCCATGGCTCAATTGCCCCTTCTGCTAGCGTTTTAGTTGGATCTGGAACGACTAAATCTTCATCGACTTCTAACTTCATTCCTAAACCATCACAAGTTTCACAAGCACCAAATGGTGCATTAAATGAGAACAAACGTGGTTCTAATTCTCCAACTGTAAATCCACAAATAGGACATGCATAATGTTCGGAAAATTGAATTGTTGCACCATCTGTATCACCATCAAGAATATCTGCAGTGGCGTAGCCAGAAGATAAACGTAATGCTGCTTCAAATGAATCAAATAAACGTGAGCGAATGCCCTCTTTGACAACAATCCGATCAATCACAATATCAATAGAGTGTTTGACCTTTTTTTCAAGATCAAATTCTTCATCAATATCATGAAGCTCGCCATCAACTCGAACACGGACGAATCCTTCTCGTTTGATCGTTTCAAATATCTTTTTATGTTGTCCTTTTTTATTGCGAATAATAGGTGATAAAATTTGAAGTTTTGTACGCTCTTTTAACTCTAAAACACGGTCAACCATTTGTTCAACGGATTGACTCGTGATTTCATGACCATCATTTGGACAAATTGGATGTCCAACTCTAGCCCATAATAATCTTAAATAATCATTAATTTCAGTGACTGTCCCAACTGTTGATCGTGGGTTTTTTGAAGTTGTTTTTTGGTCAATCGAAATAGCAGGTGATAACCCATCAATTGAGTCAACATCTGGCTTATCCATCTGCCCTAAAAATTGACGTGCATATGCTGATAAACTTTCAACATAGCGACGTTGTCCTTCAGCATAAAGTGTATCAAAAGCTAATGAGCTTTTCCCTGATCCTGAAAGTCCCGTAATCACAACTAATTTATCTCTTGGGATAGTGACATCCACATTTTTTAAATTATGCGCACGCGCACCATGGATCACAATTTTATCATTTTTCAAGAAATATCCCCCTATTTATAACATTTGTGTTTTTAATTCTAATACCGTATCACGCAATGATGCAGCTGTTTCGAAATCTAATTTTTTAGCTGCTTCTTTCATTTGTCCTTCTAAGCGATCAACCATATCTTGTTGTTCCTTTTTATCCATATCCAAAAATTCAGTTTCGGTAAAGGTTTTAACAGTTCCTGAATTATCTTCAATTTTTGTTGGCGTAATTAACTCACGAATGGCTTTTTTAATCGTAGTTGGCGTAATATGATGTTCCTCATTATATGCCATTTGGACATCACGGCGGCGTTGCGTTTCTTCCATTGCGCCCTTCATTGAATCCGTCACTTTATCAGCATACATAATCACTCGTCCGTTTTCGTTACGAGCTGCACGACCAATTGTTTGAACTAGAGAACGTTCACTACGTAAGAAACCTTCTTTATCGGCATCTAAAATTGTCACTAATGACACTTCAGGAACATCAATACCTTCACGTAATAAGTTAATTCCAATTAAAACATCATATGTGCCTAAGCGTAAATCGCGAATAATTTTCGTTCGTTCCATCGTTTTAATATCACTATGCAAGTACGCAACTTTCATCCCCAACTCTTTCAAATAATCAGTTAAATCTTCTGACATTTTCTTGGTTAATGTTGTGACAAAGACACGTTCATTGCGTTCAATACGTAAATTAATTTCGCCAACTAAATCATCAATTTGGCCCATAATTGGACGAACTTCAATGATTGGATCTAGTAATCCAGTTGGTCGAATAATTTGTTGAACAACATCTGACGTCCGTTCCATTTCGTAAGGTCCTGGTGTTGCAGACATATAAATGACTTGATTAACGTGCTCTTCAAATTCCGCAATCGTTAATGGTCGGTTATCCAGTGCACTAGGTAAACGGAATCCGTAATCTACTAACATTTGTTTACGAGCGCGATCACCATTGTACATCCCTCGAATTTGAGGCATGGTTACATGAGATTCATCAACTACGATCAAGAAATCTTTGGGAAAGAAATCAATTAATGTATATGGAGGTTCGCCAGGTTTACGTCCATCCATATGGCGGGAATAGTTTTCAATTCCGGATGTATAGCCCATTTCACGTAACATTTCTAAATCATAAGTAGTTCGTTGATCGATACGTTGGGCTTCTAATAATTTATCTTCATCTTTTAATTCTTTTAATCGATCAGCCAATTCAACTTCAATACCTTCAATGGCATGATCCATCACATCATCATTCGTCATGAAATGCGTTGCGGGGAAAATAGCCATGTGTTCAAGTTCACCCATAACTTCACCTGTTAATGAATCAACTTCACGAATACGATCGATTTCATCGCCAAAAAATTCAATACGAACAGCTTTTTGATCACGAGATGCTGGGAAAATTTCCACAATATCTCCATGAACTCTAAACCGACCACGTTGAAAATCAATATCATTTCGTTCGAATTGTATATCGACTAATTTTCTAAGTAAATCATCACGTTCCATTGTCATTCCAGTACGCAATGAAATAACATGATCACGATATTCTGTTGGATCACCTAATCCAAAGATACTTGAGACAGATGCAACAACAATCACATCATTACGTTCTAATAATGAACTTGTTGCAGAATGTCGTAATTTATCAATTTCATCGTTAATACTGGAATCTTTTTCAATATACGTATCACTTGAAGGAACGTAAGCTTCTGGTTGGTAGTAATCATAATAACTCACAAAATATTCCACCGCATTATTCGGGAAGAATTCTTTTAATTCACCATATAATTGTCCAGCCAATGTTTTATTATGCGCAAGGACTAATGTGGGACGATTAACTTCTTTAATCACATTTGAAATGGTAAACGTCTTACCCGTTCCCGTTGCACCCAGTAATACTTGTTCTTTTTTACCATCATTTAATCCATCAACTAAAGTTTTAATCGCATTCGGTTGGTCTCCAGTTGGTTCGTACTTTGAAACTAAGTCAAAAACGCCATCATCATGTCTATCAATCAAGTTAACCCCTCCAATACAATCATTTTTAGAAATTAAAAAAAGCCTGGAATAACCTACCCAGGCTCATTTAAAAATGATTATTCTCTACTAATTATATTAGCATACCGAACATACTTTCGCACGTTATCTCACTTATTTTTTCAGAATAACTTAATCAACTAAATAATCACGACCCCAAATAAGACCCATTGTTTTTTCTCCAGTATGGACGCCAATAACAGGCCCAATATGACTAACCTCAACTGGAATATTAGGATAGTTGGTTTTAATAAATGAGACCCATTTTGTACTCTCTTCAGGATTGTTCGCATCAACGATACTTACTCGAATTGGATAATCAACTGAGTTAATCGCATCAGAAAAATCTGCCATTACCCGTTGAAAAGCACGCTTCTTTGTCCGTTCCTTAGTTAAAGGGATAATTTGACCTTCATGATTAAAGGTCAGAATTGGTTTAATTTGTAATAAGTTACCCACAAACGCAGCACCATTCGTCATACGGCCCGTTCTAAGTAAATGGCTCAAGTTATCCACAACAAAGAAAATACCCACCGTTTCACGCATTGCTTCTATTTTAGGTACAATCGTGTCTGCATGCTCACCTTGCGCCACTAATTGAGCAGCTTTTAATACAAGAAAGGCTTCTGCTGAACTTGCTGCTTTAGAATCAATCGGATATACCGTAATTCCTTCCACAGTTTTTGAATAAGCACGTAAATTATCCACAAAACTTGTGATACCTGTTGATAGATGAATTGAAATTACTTCATCAAATCCCTCTTCAATTAATTTATCGAAGACACTTTGCATTTGTCCCATTGTGACTTGTGACGTTGTGGGTAACTTATCCGTATCTTTCATTCTTTGATAAAATTCTGAAGCAGAGATTTCCACATCTTCTAAATAAGTCTGTTGCCCAAAAATAACCGTGATTGGTACAACAATAATATTTTTATCTTTGGCTACTTTTGGATCAATATATGACGCACTATCTGTTACAATTGCCGTTTTCATTAATTTCTCCCTATTCTTTAAGCAAAAAAGGACTACCTTGTATGCATTATTCTAGCATACAACGCAATCCTTAACCTATGTGTACTCTATTTCTTAATAATATCCAAGGTTATTTTTTTAATTTTATCTTTATCTGTGAAATCTTCCGTTAATAATTCTGGAAGAATTTCTTGTAGAATATACTGAACACTCGCTAAATCTGAAAATTCAAGAATCGTTTTTAAGCTTTCTTGATAAATTTCAGTATAAACTGATTCAGGATTACCCTTTTGAATTTCGCCAAATGATTCATATAATAAATCTAATTTATCAGCTACAGACAAGATTTTACCTTCTAAAGTATCATCCTTACCTTCTGATAATCTACGACGATAGGCATCTTGGAATTCTTCTGGAATTTCGTTCACAATAAAATTCTCAGATAATGATTCCTCAACATTTGCTAACATTTCTCTTAGCGTTGTTGTTGCATATTTAACGGGTGTTTTAATATCACCAATGAATCGTTCTGTATAATCATGATTCAACGCTTTTTCATACAACATGCGCCAATCAATCGTATTTCCTGCATTTTCTTCAACATCACCTAAAAATTGAGCAGCTTCTGTTACTTTGAATGAATGTTCCGCTACCGAATGATCTTCATATTTAAAATATCCTGGTGCTCGTTTTAACGTTTCTAAATTACTTAAACTTTGTAGGTATTGATGCATTCCCATAATTAACAGCTCCCTCTCATTTTTTATATAAATTTTTACAATCTTACCACATATGGAAAAGTTAATTCAAGTATCATCAACTTTTAACAAAAAAATAAACTGATTCACATTGCAAACGCTTGATACATCAATTGGAACACGTCGCGCAACTTTACCTTACTTTTTTATGTTATGCTTATTTTCATGCTTTATATTTAAGGAGGACATTTTTTTGAAGTTTTTAGCCAATAAAACCGTTGAATACTTAACCGGTTTTATCTTGATTTTAATCATGGTACAAGCCGCGTCACTTTTACATGATTCAGAAATTATTTTACCTGAAATCGCCGCGTTAACAGTTGGACTGTGGATTTACCACGAAGCCAATTGGTTAGATCGTTCGTTTAATCTTTTTTTGCTGCCTTCTGTCACCGCAATTATCGGTTTTGGCATCAATTTACTTGAGATTTCTTACACAATTAAAATCTGCCTAATGATCGCCATCATGGTCTTTCTATTAGTGGTAACCCGATCGGCACTGGCGCCTTCATTGGCTACAGGTCTCTTGCCAATCATCGTTAATGCGTCCAAATATTCATTCATCATTGCCATCATCATTTTCACTTTCATCGAGATGATTGTCGTTAAAGGCCGTAAACTCGATCAAAACTACGCAAAAAAAACAAACCTTAACTATCAGGCTATGCTTTTATTTCTCGTTTCTTCACTCATTTGGGTTGGTCTCGTGACGATTGCTGGAAAGCCTTTGATGGCCGCTATTCCACCGATTCTTGTCGTTTTTTTCGAGGTGCTACAAAAGCCGATGTATCCGGCAAAAATGGTGTTCAAACAGGTTACTGCCTTGACGCTTTCAGCAACGATCGGTGTTCTCGCCTGCATGGTAATCGATTCCAATGTTGTTGTCGCCTTAATCACTATGCCTCTCGTTTTTTGTATACTCCATCTTTTCAAAGTTAAAATTCCAGCCGCTTATGCCTTTCCATTGCTTGCAATGATTGTTCCACCGACTATCTTTAGCGTTCTCCCCGTGTCGTCCCTACTCGCTTCCATCTACTTTCTTGGAATCGCCTACCTTTATCACCGCTTTAAAAAGAAAAAAATGAATAAATAGAAACTAAACAAGTTAATCAGCCCTGAAAGAAAATAATAAATCTTAAAAAGTTGTTTACAAAATACTGTTTTATTTGCTTATAAATTTTGTAACCCATTTAAGGTCAAAAAAAGTAGTGCTAAATGTAAATTTAGCACTACTTTTTTAGTTAGGCGTTGACAATTGCCATAATTGCTTCTTCAAATGCAAGACACTTAGCTTGTGCTTTTTCATCAGTTTCAGCTTGCGTTCCCACGTAGAATTTAATTTTTGGTTCAGTCCCTGAAGGACGAATTGCAATCCAAGAACCATCTTCTAAGATATATTTCAACGCATTTGCAGTTGGTAATCCGATTTCTTCAGATGATCCATCAGCTAATTGCGCCATACCCGTTGTGAAGTCTTCTAATTTAGCGACTTTATAGCCAGCAAAATCTTTAGGTGCGTCATCACGGAAGATTGTCATTAAATCTTTGATTTTTTGAACACCTTCAATACCTTCAAACGTTAACGCTTTAGTATTTTCAGCGTAATAACCATATTCTTTAAATAAATCATCTAATCCATCTGACAATGTTTTATCAAATTGTTTGTAGTAAGCAGCTACTTCAGATAACATTACTAATGCTTGGATAGCATCTTTATCACGAACGAAAGGACGAATTAAGTAACCATAACTTTCTTCAAAACCAAACATAAAGGTATGTTCATTTGTTTCTTCATAGTTTTGAATTTGTTCCGCAATAAATTTGAATCCTGTTAAGACATTAATCATTTTAGCATGATGTGCTTCAGCAATCTTAGTTGCAAGTTCACTTGATACAATTGATTTAACGCCAACGGCATTAGCGGGTAAAGTTCCTGCTTCTTCGCTAGCAGTTAAAATATAATTGAACATTAGAGCAGCAATTTGATTACCTGTTAATAATTTATATTCACCATCAGTTTGACGTACAGCGACACCCATACGATCAGCATCTGGATCAACAGCGATTAATAAATCAGCATGTTCACGTCGACCCCATTTGATAGCTAAATCAAATGCTGGTGCGTCTTCTGGGTTAGGTAACTTGATTGTTGGGAATTCAGGATCACCTTCAGCTTGTTCAGGCACAATCTTAAATTGTTCAAATCCAGCTTGTTTCAAAGCACGTTCACCCAACATTTTACCTGTTCCATGAAGTGGTGTGAAAACAAGTTTCATTGAAGCACCAACTTCATCAACTAATTTTTGATTAATTGTCACTTTTTTAACTTCAGCAAGATACGCAGCGTCAACTTCTTCACCAATAATTTGGAGTGTTTTATCAGCTTTTAATACTGTCTCATCACCTACTTTAATGGCAAATAAATCATCAGCTTCGCGAACAAAACCAGTAATCATATCTGATTCTTTAGGTGGCATTTGGCCACCGTCTTCACCATAAATTTTATAGCCATTATATTGTTTAGGATTATGGCTAGCCGTTATCATAATTCCGGCGTAAGTAGCTAAATGGCGGACTGCAAACGATAATTCTGGTGTGGGACGTAAGCTTTCAAAAACAAAGCTTGGAATACCATGTGCGCCTAAAACTTTAGCTGATTCCATCGCAAATTCTTGTGATTGGTAACGCGAATCATAACTAATTGCGACACCGCGCATTTTAGTTGCATCATCTAACGTATCCATAAAGCGAGCTAATCCTTCAGTTGCTTGACGAATCGTGTAGATGTTCATCCGGTTAATACCAGGACCCATCAAGCCACGCATACCAGCAGTTCCAAATTCCATTGGTTGGTAAAAAGATTCTTTTAAATCTTCTTGATTATTTTTAAGCGAAACAATCTGATTTTTTAATGTTGCGTCTAGTGTTTCTTCATTTAACCAAGTTAAATAATTATCTTCCCAAGTCAAAATATCACTCCCATTCATATAATATTACTATTATACAATAAATGCGCTTACTATTCAGGATAATAAAAAAGATATCAGAATAATTCTGATATCTTTCTTCCAGCAAGTCGCTCACGTTCAATTCCTGATTTAATTACCTTTTCCAAAATATGCTCAAATTGCTTAATTTCTTCTTCACTAAGCACCGATATACTTTCATCATTAACGACTGTAATTCTATCAAAAATATCTTGATAATTATTAATCGCTTTTGCTGTAGGATAAAGTTCAGTCCGTCGTTTATCTGCGGACGACATTTTTTTTTCAAGCCAACCATCTTTAATTAATTTTGAGATAGCACGTGTCACAACACTGTGATCCCGATAAATATTTTGGATTAGCTCATCCTGACTAACGCCAGGTGACTCACAAACTAACAACACGTAAAAAAAGTTACTCTCAGAAAGTTCAAACCCTTTTAACGTATCATTTATTCTTAATCGAATCATTCTGTTGTAAATTGTTGTTAATTTCTCAACTTCATGTGTATCGTAAAAAGAATTTCCATTCATATTTTGCATCTCAAAACTCCTTAAGCTTTACTTGTTTTTCTGAAATAGATTAGTCCAACTAGTCCAATTACAATTGAGACAACCATGATAAAGATCATTGAATATTTGTATCCAACAACAAATGATGCAGGAATACTAGCAATAACAATAATAACGGTATTAAATAATGAACCACTAACTTGTCTTAATGTATTCGTTAATGTTGTTGCATGATTTATTTCCATTGGATTTAAATCTTTTAAAGATTCTGTTGTTGCTGGAGCCATAATAGCACCAACCCCTGTTAATCGAATAGCGTAAGTAACAACTGATAACCAAACAGGAAATTCAATTGTTAAGAATAACATTGGTAGTACTGAAATCATCAACATCAAAAAGCCAAATATAAATATTTTTTTATAACCGTATTGATCATAAAGGTTACCAACAATAGGTGAAATAATAGCATTAATTGCAGCACCCGGTAACATAATTAATCCAGCAGTCATTCCTGATAAATGTTGATTATTTTCTAAGAACATTGGCATAACTAATTCTGTTGCCATTAAAATACCAAAAACTAACATAATTAATGCAATCATAGTTGAGAATGAACGTACTTTGAAAATTCGAATATTTAAAAATGGTTCTTTTAAAGCTAATTGACGACGGCCAAAATAGATTAATGCTAAAACACCAATCACAATAAGGACAAGTGCAACTAATAATTGGTCTCCAATAATTGAAATACCAATTAAAATTGTAGCAAGTCCAACTAGTGATAAGAAGAATGATTTAAAATCAATTTTAACATCTGTCTTTTCTGAATAGTTAGGTAAAATACAAACCCCAACAATTAATAAAATTAACATGATTGGAATAATGAAAATAAATAATGCTCTCCATGGTAAAAATGTAATCATAATACCTGATAAAGTTGGTCCAATTGCTGGAGCAGCTGAGATAACAAGCATAGCAAGTCCCATTACAACGCCACGGCGTTCAATTGGGTTAATTGCAATGACACTAATCATCGTAAATGTAGTCAATACGCCACCGGCAGCAGCTTGGATTAAGCGACCAATTAAGATTGCCCAAAAATTAGCGCCACTTGATGCAACGATACTTCCGATTAAAAAGACAACCATAATACCGACAAATATTTGTCTTGTTGAATATTTTTCATATAAAATTGCTGATAATGGTGTCGAAATTCCGACCATTAAAACATAACCCGTCGTTAACCATTGTGCGGTTGCAAGGTTAACATTTAAAACGGTGATTAATTTTGGTAATGCTGTAATCATCAATGTTTGATTTAATAAAGCGGCAAAAGTCGCAATTAATAAAACAGCACCAATTGTGTTTCTTTTTTTGTTTGTCATTCTAACTCTCTTCTCACTTAAATTTACGCATATGTTTAATTTTTTTCATAAGCGGATTAGATTATTATAATGTTCACATGCACATAAAGTCAAGTAAATAAAAAAATAAGCCTCAAAAGGCTTATTCTATAATTTAACTTAATTCTGCATCATTTAATGATTCAAGGTAACTAAATGTTTGTTGTCCAGCAATACCACCGTCACCAACTGCAGTTGTAATTTGACGCAATTCTTTCTTACGCACATCACCAACTGCGAAAATACCTGGTACATTTGTTAGCATATTTTCGTCAGTTGGAATCCAACCATAATCGTCAGTAATTCCAAGCTTTGTGAATGCTGTTGTCATTGGTTTAACACCAACATAAATGAAGACACCACTAGCAGGAATTTCAGATGTTTCACCTGTTTTATTATTCGTTACTTTAACGCCAGTTACTTTACGATCGTCACCAACAATCTCTGTGACATTAGTATCCCAAACAAAAGATATTTTATCATCCGCAAAGGCACGATCTTGTAAGATTTTTTGAGCGCGTAATTTGTCACGACGATGAATTACCGTCACTTTTGAAGCTAATTTTGATAAATAAGAACCTTCTTCGATTGCTGAATCACCGCCACCGATAACGATGACTTCACGATTTTTGAAGAAAGCACCATCACAGACTGCACAGTAAGATACACCTCGGCCACTAAAGGTATCTTCGCCTTCAGCACCCAATTTTTTGTATTCTGATCCAGTTGCGATAATTAAAGCTTTTGTTTCAAAAACATCATTATCTGTTGTGATGAGTTTAGTATCGCCTTCAATTGTAATATCGGTTACACTACCGTATGCATATTCTGCACCAAATTGTGTCGAACTTTCGTACATTTCTTTTGCTAAATCAGGGCCTAAGATTGATTTAAATCCAGGATAATTTTCAACTTCAGCCGTATTGTTCATTTGGCCACCATAAATCCCACGATCAATCATTAAAACCGATAGATTTGCACGTGATGCATAGAGTGCGGCAGTCATTCCACCGGGCCCAGCACCAATCACAACAACATCATATTTTTTTGTCATTAGTTCAACCTTCTTTCTTTTAGTAAGTAATTCAACAATACCCTATGTTACTTTTTTTGTCTATTTAATTGCTTTAACATCAAAAACAGGTCCCAAGTGAGTTGAACTTGAAACCTGCTTTACTGTAAGAATTAGGCTACTTATTTTTTGCTGTATCTTCTGCAATTAATTTTGCGCCTAAAGTCTTCAAATATTCTTTTAATTCATCTTTAACTTCTTTATGTTTCAAACCATACTCAATACTTGTTTTTAAGTAGCCAAATTTATAGCCAACATCGTATCGGGTTCCTTTAAATTCATGAGCGAAAACACGTTGCACCTTGTTCAATGCATCGATGGCATCCGTTAATTGAATTTCATTACCAGCACCTGGTTTTTGATGTTCTAAGATACCAAAAATTTCAGGTGTTAATAAGTAACGTCCAATAATAGCCAAGTCACTAGGTGCTTCTTCAGGTGTAGGTTTTTCAACAAAGTTTTTAACATTGAATAATCCAGGTTTAACTTCTAATTCAGGATTAATCACACCGTATTTTGAAACTTCTTCATGAGGGACTTTCATCACCGCTAAAGTTGAAGCATGTGTCTCATCAAAGCGATTCATGAGTTGACGCGTTAATGGTACTTTATCTTCCATTAAATCATCGCCTAACATGACAACAAAAGGTTCATCCCCAACAAAGTCTTTAGCCATTAAAACGGCATCGCCAAGACCTCGTGGATGAGATTGACGAACAAAATACAAATTAATATCCGTTGTTTCTTCAACTAATTTTAATAATTCGTCTTTATGCTTTGCAGCTAAATTCGCTTCCAGTTCTGGCACCGAATCAAAATGATCTTCAATTGGTCGCTTACCTTTACCCGTAACAATCAAAATATCTTCAATACCCGATTGACGCGCCTCTTCAACAATAAATTGAATCGTTGGTTTATCAACAATTGGGAGCATTTCTTTTGCCATCGCTTTAGTTGCTGGTAAGAAACGAGTCCCTAGTCCAGCAGCCGGAATAATGGCTTTTTTAACTTTTTGCATAGTCTAATCCCCTTTTATTCTGCTAATTCAGATTTACCTTCACGATTGATCAAAGCTTCAATCACTGATTTAATTTCTTTATTATTGTATAAAACGTCATAAATTGCATTTGTGATTGGCATATCAATTCCTTGTTGTTGTGCTAATTCATAAGCAGCCTTAGCAGTACCAACACCTTCGATAACCATACCCATATCAGCAACAACAGCATCTAATGATTTACCTTGACCTAATTGGTCTCCAGCACGCCAGTTACGTGAATGAACACTTGTAGCTGTAACGATTAAATCACCAACACCAGAAAGTCCCATAAAGGTTAATTGGTTAGCACCAAATGATGTCCCTAAACGAGCAATTTCAGCTAATCCACGTGTAATCAAAGCTGCTTTAGCGTTATCGCCATAGCCCATACCATGAAGCATACCAGCACCAACGGCGATAATATTCTTCATAGCTGCGCCCATTTCAACACCGATAACATCGTTATTTGTGTAGATTCTTAAGAATTTATTCATAAAGAGATCTTGAACAAAACTTGCAGCTTCAGGATCAGTACTTGCTGAAACAATTGTTGTTAAATCACGATTTGCAACTTCTTCAGCATGACTTGGGCCAGAGAAGACAACAACACTACCACGAATGTCAGCAGGAATTTCTTCTTCAATAACTTCTGAAATACGTTTGTGTGTGACTTGTTCTAGTCCTTTACTTGCATGAATAATAATTGGTTTGTTACCTGTTTCTTCTAAAATTGCTGCTACTTGTTTAGCAACAATACGGCTTGCTTTTGTTGGAACAACAAATAAAATAGCGTCAACTTGATCCAAAGCTTCTTTTAAATCTTCATATGCATGTAGGTCTTTAGAATAAGTGTAATCTTCCAAGTAATGCTTATTTGTATGGAACTCATTCATTTCTGCTACTTGTGCTGGAACATTTGACCAAAGTCTGATGTCATGACCATTTTCAGTTAGGATATCGGCAAGGATACTACCCCAAGAACCGGCGCCTAATACTGCTACTTTTTTTGTCATTATATAATCTCCTTCAAAATTTATTCATTCTAATCATACCAAATTTTACCTCTAATAGCATTAACTATGAGAAATTTTTATTTCAATTGTCCGTCTAAATACCATTGATTTTGCGGTTCCCAATATCTTCTCAATAATAACCAACTAATTGATCCAATAAAAATCACTAATGAGAGAAGTTGAGAAACACGAATTGTTGAAAATAACATTAAGCTATCTGTTCTCATTCCTTCGATAAAGAAACGACCAAATGAATACCAAGTTAGATATGCAAATAGTATTTCTCCACGTTTGAAAAGGTGTACTCGATGTCTCAAGGCAATTAATATTAAGAATCCAACAAAACTCCACAATGATTCGTATAGAAATGTTGGCTTATAGTAGGTGCCATTGATGTTCATTTGGTTAATAATAAATTCAGGTAAATGTAAATTTTGCAATGCCTCTAACGTCGTTTTTCCACCATGGGCTTCTTGGTTCATAAAATTACCCCAACGGCCGATTGATTGCGCAAGTAGCACAAGTGGTGCCGCTAGATCAAACATTAACCATGCTGACAAATGGCGACGCTGACAGAAAATAATCACTGTAATAATTGCGCCTATTAACCCACCATAGATAGCAATACCACCATCCCAAATTCGATAAACTTCACTGAGATGTTGAGCGTAATAAGACCACTCGAACACAACGTAATAGAGTCGCGCAGAAACAATTGAAATTGGCAACGCCCATAGAACCATATCATATATGGTATCTTCATTTATTCCTATTTTTTTGCCTTCAAGAATGGCTAAAATAACTGCTAGAATTACTGCACTCGCAATTATTACACCATACCAACGAACTTCAATAGGTCCTAATTTAACTGCGATGGGATTCAACGCACCTAATAAATAATTCAATTTACTCTCGTCCAATCCTTAATCTTTTTTTGAATTTGTTTGGATTAAGCCATTTAGATTAGCTTCAAATGCTTTAGTAGCATCATAACCCATTGTTTTTGCACGGAAGTTCATTGCTGCGACTTCAATGATAATGGCCAAATTACGTCCTGTTTTAACAGGTACAGAAATTTTTGGCACATTCACATTGAATATTTTAACAAATTCATCATTATTACCTAATCGATCAAATTGTTTATCAGGAGTCCAGTTTTCTAGATGAATAATTAGTGAAATATCAGTGTCATTACGGACAGCTCCTGCACCAAACAAGTTCATGATATCGATAATACCGATACCTCGAATTTCAAGTAAATGTTTTAAAATTGCAGGTGCCTCACCAACAAGTGTCTCCTCATCTTGTTGGAAAACATCAACACGATCATCTGCAATTAACCGATGTCCACGTCTAATTAATTCAAGCGCTGTTTCTGATTTACCAACACCAGAATCACCTGTAATCATGACCCCAAGACCATAAATATCAACTAAAACACCATGTATTGACTGGCGTTCAGCTAATTTAGCTTCCAAAAAGTTAACCATATTAGAAGATAGACGTGACGTTGTTAGTTTTGAAATTAGAACTGGAATATGTCTTTCTTTGACGATAGCTAATAATTCTAGCGGCACATCCAAATCATTTGAAACAACAAAACATGGTGTTTGTTCTGTTGCTAATTGATTCATCACATTCTGCCTATCTTCAGGAGTCAGTCCATTTGCATAAGCATGTTCTGTCATCCCAAATAATTGAATACGTTCTTTCGGATAAAAATTAAAATACCCGGTTAATTCTAGACCAGGACGTGAAATATCACTTGTTGTAATTTTTTTATCATCCAAGTATTCTTTCCCAATTAAAACAGTTAATCCCATTGCATCTACTAAATTTCTAACTGAAACTTCATTGGCCATCTTAATGCCCCCTATTGTCTATTTCTAATAAAGTAATTTGTTACGATTGTATTAGCAATACTCATCACAATTGAGATGATAAATGCCGCCCAAAAGCTCGAAAATTTAAATTCATTACCCACAAAAAATGACGTCATTTGTAACATAAATGCATTTATAATCAGATAGAAAAATCCTAAACTGAAAATAGTTACCGGCAGTGATAAAATCACTAAAAACGGTTTAACTAGCATATTTAGTACGGCCAGTACAAAACTGGCGATTAATGCAACCCAGATACTTTTAACAAATAAAGTCTCTGGAAAAAAACCAGATATTGCCAAAAACAGTATGGCATTAATTAATACGCGCTGCCAAAATCCCATGAATCTTCACCTCATCATTAATATTATTTATCGTCTGTAACTTCTACATCTTTAATAATTTTACGGCCACTCTTACTTGATGAGCTAGTCCGTTGTCCAGTACTAGATGTAAACTGCTCAAAAGAACTAGTAAATGAACGTTTTTTCCCTGGTAAGCTAATTGCTAACAAGATATAGACAAGTATAAATACGCCTTTTGTTGCGAAGATTAGCATTAAAAATAAAAATCTAACGAGTGTTGGATTCCAATTTATATATTCGGCAAGTCCAGCTGCGACACCCGCGATAATTTTATTAGTTGATTTTGTGAATTTTTTATTTGTTTTCATTTTGTAGTTCCTCCATTCAGAATAATCTATCATTATTGTACTTCTTATCGTACTCATTTTACAATTTTAACGAGCGTTATTTACTTAAATTTTAACGTTTAAATTAAAAATAACTAACAATCGCGAAATTGTTAGTTATTAAATGAGTAGTGCCTTATTCATTTTCTTTTTCTAACTCTGATTTACCAGGATTCAATTCAGTGATTCGGCCATTTTTTAAATAAACAACCCATTCACACACATTTGTAACATAATCGCCAATTCGTTCTAGATAAGTGGCAACCATCAAATAGTCAGCACTTCCCACAACTGTTTCGGGATTCGTTTTCATTTCATGGATACACTGGTCATATATTGTCGTGAAATATTCATCAACTTCAAGATCTAAATTAGCAACTTTACGAGCTTTTTCGGCATCTTTTCTAATATAAGCTGTGAGGACTTCTTCAACCATCTTACGTGCGTGGTCGCCCATAATTCCGATCTCATCTTCAATCTCCGTTACCCTAGGATTGCCTTTAACACGAATCGTTGATCTCGCAATACTTACAGCGTGATCTCCCATTCGTTCTAAATCAGAAATAGCTTTTAAAACAGTCACAATATCTCTTAAATCACTTGTAACAGGTTGATACAATGCAATCATTTCTAACGTTTGTTTTTCTAACTTCATTTCGCGTTCATTAATTTTGTAATCGCCAACGATAACTTCATGGGCCAACTCTTTATCATGATTAATGAAAGCACGGACAGATTTATGAATGGCTTCACTAACCATCATACCCATTTCGCTAAATCTAATGTGTAGCTTTTCTTGTTCTTCATCAAAAAGTAATCGCATTATTTTGTCTCCCTTTCTTAACCGAATCGACCACTAATGTAGTCATCCGTTTCTTTTTGTACAGGCTGCGTAAATAATTTTTTAGTTGGTGCAACTTCAATTAAATTACCTTCTAAAAAGAAGGCAGTTCGATCTGAAATTCGAGAAGCTTGTTGTAAATTGTGAGTCACTATTATAATAGTATATTTTTCACGCAATTCTAGCAACATATTTTCAATTTTACTACTTGAACCAGGATCCAGAGCACTTGTTGGTTCATCCAGTAAAATGACCTCAGGTTCAACCGCTAAGACTCGAGCGATACAGACACGTTGTTGCTGTCCGCCAGATAACGCAAGCGCATTTTTACCCAAATCATCCTTTACATCATCCCAGACAGCAGCCTGTTTCAAGCTTTTTTCAACAGCTTCATCAAGGATTGCTTTATCTTTAACGCCAGCTAATCGCAAACCATATACAACATTTTCGTAAATTGAAAATGGAAATGGATTAGGTTGTTGGAAAACCATCCCAACATTTTTGCGTAATCTTACGGTATCCATTTTAGGACCGTAAATATCTTCATTTTTTAATTTAACTGTACCTGTAATGGTTACACCTGGAATTAAATCATTCATGCGATTTAACGTTCTTAAATATGTTGATTTACCACAACCAGATGGACCGATTAAAGCGGTAATCCCTTTTTCATTGAAATCAAGATTAATTCCTTTGAGGGCTTCTTTCTTACCATAATACAAATGAACATCATTTGTTTCAATTATTTTAGTCATTTGGCCTTTCCCCCTTAACCGAAGTTTCCTGAAACATAATCATCCGTTAGTTTAATTGTTGGTCGCGTAAAAATAGTTGTTGTTTTATCATATTCTACCGCATTTCCTGAATGGAAAAATGCTGTGTAATCTGAAATACGTGAAGCCTGTTGCATATTGTGTGTCACAATGACAATCGTGTACTTTTCTTTCAGTTCTAAAAGTGATTCTTCAACAATTCGACTTGAAATTGGATCTAACGCACTAGCTGGTTCATCTAACAATAAGATGTCAGGTTCCATAGCAATCGCTCTAGCGATACATAAACGTTGTTGTTGTCCACCAGACAATGATAACGCACTCACATTCAAATCATCTTTAACTTGATCCCAAAGTGCAGCTTGTTTAAGTGATTTTTCAACGCGTTCTTCAAGTAACTGCTTATCTTTCATCCCATGACGTTTCAAAGCAAACGTTATATTTTCATAAATTGATTTTGAAAATGGATTAGGTCGTTGAAATACCATTCCAATATGTTTTCTCATTTCATAAATATCAACATTATCTTTATTTATATCTAAATCACGGTAAATAATTTGTCCTGTTACATCAGCAATCCCATCATTCATACGATTCAACGATCTAAGATAAGTTGATTTACCAGAACCAGATGCCCCAATTAAAGCTGTAATTTTAAACCGTTCAAATTGTAAACTAACATCTCGAATTGCTTCATTAGAACCATAATGAACATGTAAATCTTTGGTTTCTAAAGCTATCTCATGTTTATCTTCATTGAAGGTCATAATTCTAGATTTTTCAGTTTTATTTTCTACCATATTCTTTGACCCCCTAATGATCTATTTACTTGATGTAATTTTACGATAAAGTGCTTTACCACCGAATCGAGCTAAGAAATTAAATAAAAGCACTGCGATAATTAAGACGGCTGATGCGCCTGCAGAAACAGCTGATGCATCAGGCATAATACCTTCTGAATTAATTTTCCAGATATGAACAGCTAATGTTTCAGCTGGACGCATTGGATTTAACGGACTCGCAATATTAGCTGGATTCCAGTTTGTAAAATCTAGTGCTGGCGCACTTTGACCAGCAGTATAAATTAACGCAGCTGCTTCACCAAAGATACGGCCGGCACTCAATATAACACCCGTTAAAATACCAGGTACTGCATCTGGAACAATAACTCTCGTAACGGTTTCCCAACGCGATAATCCTAACGAAAAGCCAGCCTCACGTTGTGAATATGGGATAGAACGTAATGACTCTTCGATTGATCTTGTTAATAAAGGTAAATTGAAGAACGTTAAGGCTAATGCACCTGATAAAATTGAAAAACCGAAATTATATTGGACAACGAAAATCAAAAACCCAAAAAGCCCAACAACAACTGAAGGTAATGAACTTAAAATTTCAACAGACGTTCTAATAACCGTCGTCACCCAATTATTTTTAGCGTATTCTGATAACCAAATACCCGCTCCCAATGAAATAGGGAAAGAAATCAATAATGTTAATAATAATAGATAGAAGGAATTAAACAATTGGATTCCTACTCCACCACCACTTGAAAATGATTTTGCGGGTGATGTTAAGAAATGCCAGCTGATATGTGGCACACCTCTAACCAATATATAGCCAAGTAAGGCCGCTAAAACAAGAACGACGAATCCGGCAATACCATATAAAATACTTGTTGCGATTTTATCTACTTTTTTAGGATTCATTATTTAAGCGCCCCTCTCTTACCAATTACTCTAACAACCATGTTAAAGAATAATGACATTAATAATAGAATTAAAGCAAGTGACCATAGCGCATTATTTTCTAATGAGCCCATGACAGTATTTCCAATTCCCATCGTCAAAATACTTGTTAAAGTTGATGATGGTGTAATTAAACTTGATGGCATCAATGATGCATTACCAATAACCATTTGAACGGCTAAGGCTTCACCAAAAGCTCGTGCCATACCAAAAACAACCGCTGTCATGATACCTGGTGTTGCTGCTCTTAGAATAACTTTATAAATTGTTTGCCAACGTGTTGCACCTAAGGCCAGTGAGGCTTCCCGGTAATAACGTGGGACAGATTTTAAAGTATCAACAGTCATTGACGTAACGGTTGGTAGAATCATAACAAATAACACAAATGTCCCAGATAAAATACCAAACCCTGTTCCACCAAAAATACTTCGAACAAATGGGACCACAACTGAAAGACCAATAAATCCATAAACAACTGAAGGAATACCAACTAATAATTCAGTTACCGGTTGTAAAATTCGGCTACCCGTATTTGGTGAAATTTCAACCATGAAAATAGCTGTTCCAATAGCGAAAGGTGTTGCAATTAATGCTGATAAAAAAGTGACAAAGAATGATCCAGAAATCATTGGTAAAGCCCCAACTTCTGGCTTACCTGCTTTATCAAGCGTTCCAGGGTTCCAACTCTTTCCTAATAAAAAATCTTTAATTGATACTTTATCAGTAAAGAACGTTGCTAATCCTTTTGAAGCAACGAAATAAAAGATAGCAAGAACAATAGCGACGATTAGTCCAATACAGAAATAAGTAATTATTTTACCGCGCATCTCTAGTTTAGATGCTTTTGATTTTTTGAGTAAACTTTCACGAATCGGATCCATAACTACATCCCCTTCTTAATTGGTGTTATTTTACCTTCAACCGAACGACTCACTTGCATCTGTGTTGTTGGAATATAACCTAATTTACTAACAACCTGTTTTTGAATTTTATTTGACATCATATAAGTTAAAAATTGTTTTGTTAATCCCGTGGGTTCACCATTCGTATACATATGTTCGTATGACCAGATTTTCCATTTATTTGAGGCAACATTACTTTCAGTTGGTTTAACTTTATCAACAGAAAGTACATCGACCGTTTTATCAACGTATGAGAAAGCCATATAACTTATTGCACCAGGTGTCGATCCGACAATTTGTCGAACCATTCCCGTTGAATCTTGTTCCTGTGCATCTTTACTTTGCTTACCTTCTAATCCCCATTTTTCAAATGTTAATCGTGTTCCCGAACCAGATGCACGATTTAAAAGGACAATTGGTAAATCATTGCCACCTAGTTGCTTCCAATTTGTTAATTTACCAGTAAAAATATCTATAAGTTGTTTTTTTGAGACGTTTTTAACGCCCACACCATTATTCACAACTGGCGTAATTCCAACAACGGCAACTTGATGGTCTACAAGTTTACTTGCCTTAATGCCTGATTTTTCTTCAGCAAAAACATCTGAGTTACCAATGCTAACGGCTTTTTCTTGAACTTGACTCAATCCTGTTCCGGATCCGCCACCTTGAACATTAACAAAGACGCCAACATTTTCAGTCCCGTATTCTTCACCAGCTGCCTCAACTAAAGGTTGTAAAGCTGTAGATCCAACAATTGTAATCGATTTTCCTGAATTTGATTGTGTCTCACATCCCGTTAAAGTTAATAACATGATGGATAAAATTCCACCAATCATTACTAAAGATCCCTTTTTCATAGTAACTTCCTCCATAAATATCGATATTTAACTTATACATTAAGTTTATATTTTTAATGTAAAGGTCCTGTGGGGGTATTGTAAAGATTGTGTAAAGGTTACAACAAAAAAAGCCATAACATGACGTTATGACTTCAATCGTTATTTTAATTCTGGAGCATCAGTTTTGAATAAACTTTCGGTAGATACCCCACCGTGTTGTTCAATTAAACTGGTTTTTTCTTTCTCTTGTGCTTTTTTCAAAGTTTCAAGAGCGTCACTTTTCTTGTAATTATAGTCAGATTTATTTACTTTAGTGAAATTACTTGGTGCGTAGAATCTTAATAGATCACCCGTAATAACTTCATCTGATAATGATAATGACGTTGTAACATGTTTTAATTCTTTGTTATAAACTTTTTGTTGTGCTGCCGTTAGTTTTTCGATTTCTTTACCAGTCTTAGTGTTATACGTGGTATTTCCAACTTTTGTAAAGGTTGGTGAAACGAAATCACCATTTCTAAAGGCAACCGTTTGGTTACGATTTTTCGATAATAAATCATTACCAAATTGAACCGTATCGGTATTCTTAACGCCTAATAGATCAAGTAAAGTTGGTAGCACATCAATTTCACCACCATAAGTATGATTAATACCGCCCTTAAGGCCATTCATATGAATCATAAATGGTACCTTTTGGAACATCGTTAAATCATAACTTGTTACTTTGTCTTTACCTAAAAGCTGTGCAATAGCTTTCGGATGATTATTAGAGATACCATAGTGATCACCATACATCACAATCATACTGTCCTTATACAAGCCACTCTTCTTCAAGTAACTAACGAATTCTCCGAATGATTGATCAAGATATTTAGATGTTTGAACATAACCATCAACCGTACTATCGTCTGTATCCGTCTTTTTGATTGACGTATTCGCACTATCTAAATCATATGGATAATGGTTAGTTAGTGTGATGAGTTTAGCATAAAAAGGTTGGGGTAATTGTTCAATATACTTAACCGATTGCTTCAAGAAAATCTTATCTTTCATCCCATAACCAACTTTATAGTTAGCTTTGACATCATAATAAGGTTCACTGAAGAAATACTGGTAACCAAATGATTTATAAGTATTATTACGATTCCAGAAACTACCCACGTCACCATGGAAAGCTGCTGTAGAGTAGCCTTTTTGATCAAGAATAGCGGGTGCTGCTTGGAATGTATTTTGTGTGCCATAAGTCGTCATCGCTGAACCAGATGGTAACCCATAAAGGGATGCTTCCAACATCATTTCAGCATCAGACGTTTTACCTTGTCCAACTTGATTAAAGAAATTATCAAATGATAATGTATTTTGATCATGATAATATTTATTAATGTTAGGCGTAACTTGTTGCCCATCCCATTTATAATCGATCATGAACTGTTGGAAACTTTCTAGATGAATCACAAAAACATTTTTACCCTTCGCTTTTCCATAATACTTTATATTTGAATTAGAACGATTTTTATCCAAATACTTTAGAACTTTATCCATATCTTTAGCAGTGGCATTTTTACGTGTCGCACTTTCTTTTTGCGTTTGATAAACATTATATCCCGCATAGAAATTCAAGCCTAAATATTTAACAATATAGTTATTATCAAAAGTTCTTGTCAATAATTGAGAACGATCCTTTTCAGCTAAACCTAAGTTCCCTAAAGCTAAAAGTACAGATGCAATAGTCAGGATAAAAGCATAACGCTTTTTAATTGGGTTATAGTCAATTTTGACTAATTTAAAGACAAGAATCAAAATTAAAATAATAATATCGATATAAACAAAGAAATCAGTTGGTCGTAAAATACCGGCAATTCCCTTGTCTAGATTATTAGCTACTGAACCTGAATTTTTGATAATTCCTAGTGAAAGAAAATCTGAAAACTCACGATAATAAACCATATTTGCAAAAAGCCATGATGTTTGAATAAAATCAACAATCAGCAAAATCCAATATGATTTTTTACCCTTAAAGTAGATTGCAATTCCAAATAATAATAACGCTGTTGGTATTGGATTAATATAAAGTAAAAATTGTTGCATGCTACCTGTTGCACCTAATGTAAATTTGGTTTCATAAGCAACAACTGTTTTGGCCCAAAATAAAACGAGCGTCAAGAGGAGGAATCCCCATCTTGAGCTCAATTTATCCTGAACATATTTTAAAGTTGACCGCATCTTAGTGCCTCCATTTTTTAAGATCAGTTTTCGAGAACACGAAAATGTCTTTCAATCTATGTTTCAGTTATTGATTAACTAAATAGTAAGTCGTAAACTTCCATTGCAATTAAATCAATATCATCGAAAGGAAATTTAGTATGGTTACTTAAATCTTCTAACGTATATGCTTTCATATCTGGATCATATTCAACGATTCCCTTTTCAACACCTTCACGTTCGAAGTGTCTTGTTTGGATTTCGCCGTTATCTTCTTTTTGCATAGCCTCTAAGCGACTAATGATTGCTACTAACTGAGAATTTTTCATAGTTGTTCCCCTTTCAATATCATAGTTAATAATACCAAATTTTCTATACATTTACACCTGATTAAGCAGATTATAATCGTTTCTTAACTTGTTTTTATGCTAAACTGTTAGTTATTAGACTTGGAGGCATAAAAATGAGCTTATTTAGAAAAGATTTGAACGATCAAGTATTTAAAATAGAGGTCTCAGATATTCGTCAATTTGATGATGAAGTGAGCCAAATTCCTGATATGATTAAATTAACAATGGGTGAACCAGATTTTAATACACCCGATCATGTTAAAGCAGCTGCCATCGAAGCCATTCATGAAAATTACTCACATTATATGGGTATGGCTGGTGATATTGAGTTACGTGAAGCTGCCAGTGAATTTTTTAATGAAAAATATGACGTTACTTATGATGCACAATCTGAAATTCTAGTTACAGTTGGTGCAACTGAAGCCATCGCAACTGCCTTACAGACTATCTTCAACCCCGGCGATGCCGTTCTTGTCCCAACGCCACTCTACCCTGGCTATATGCCACTGATTACTTTAAATCGGGTTAAACCAATTTTTATCAACACACGTGATAATAACTTTAGATTAACACCTGAGATGATTAATCAAGCTGTTAAAGATAATCCAAATGAAAATATTAAAGGTATTATCCTAATTAATCCAAGTAATCCAACTGGTATTTCTTGGACCGAAGATGAAGTTATTGCGATAACTGATGAAATTAGAAAGCAAAAATTATGGGCAATTAGTGATGAAATTTATAGTGAATTAACTTATGATCATGAACATGTCTCAATTGCAAAATATATCCGTGACCAAACTGTCCTAATTAATGGTTTATCAAAATCGCATGCCATGACTGGCTGGCGCATTGGATTCTTGCTTGCTCCCAAAGCGATGACTGATGAATTAAAAAAAGTTCATCAATACTTAGTAACCTCTGCAACAAGTGTTTCTCAACGTGCTGGAATTGCTGCCTTACGTGACGGTAAAGACGATGGTCGCATAATGAATGTTGAATATAAAAAACGCCGTGATTTCGTTATGGCTGAAATGAAAAAAATGCATTTTGAAATGGCACAACCTAGTGGCGCTTTTTATATTTTCGCAAAAATTCCTGCAGGATATAACCAAGATTCTATGGCATTCTGTAAAGAACTAGCTTTTAATAATAAACTTGCCTTAATTCCAGGAACTGCTTTTGGTGATTCTGGTCAAGGTTACGTTCGCTTAAGTTACGCTTCTAGTATGGAGAATTTAGTGCTTGGGATGGAACGTTTGAATGACTACATGACACAAAATAAATAAAAATACGGCGTTATTTCTTTATACTTACTTTTTGTAAGCATATATTTAGGCTAATTATATTTCCTCTGATATTATATTCAAATAAATAAAGGAGGAATTCAAATGGTACAAGCAATTACAGATGAAAATTTCAAAACAGTTACAGATTCAGGTATAACATTGACGGATTTTTGGGCAACATGGTGTGGCCCTTGCAAAATGCAATCACCAGCAATTGAGGAATTAGAACAAGAAATAGGTGACAAGGTTAAATTTGCTAAAATGGATGTTGACCAAAATCCTAAAACAGCTGACGATTTTGGTATCATGGGAATTCCCACATTAATGATTAAAAAAGATGGCGAAGTTGTTGATACACTCGTCGGTTATCATTCAAAAGAGCAAGTTAAAGACGCTTTATCACAATATATTTAACGATTTTGAAAAGCTAACTAATAAAAGCATTGTCATTTGACAGTGCTTTTTTGTCGTTATTTTGAATAGTAATAAACTGATTAGCGATTTTAGTATTGCTTAAAGAAACACGTTCTTCTCCTTATAAAACACAAAAAAAACCATTGCCAATAATAGAAAATCTATCATCAGCAATGGTTACTATCATATTTCATTTATTTAATCTTCAATTCCAACTTCTTCTACCTTATCTGGTTTAACAACTAAAGCAAACATTCCCGCAAATAGTCCAACATAGTAAGTTAAAATACGCCATAACAACATGGCTAAAATCAATTTACTGTGACTGGTCATGAAACTAGAAAAGACAATCGCGAAGCTATATTCTGCACCACCAGTTCCCCCCGGAATTGGGAAAAGTGAAATTACCATGACAATAAGCACATGAAGTGCTGTAATCATAATCACATTCACTGATGTGTATCCCAATGACAACATAATAAAGTATGGAATTAAATAGTAAAACGCGAGTTGGAAGAATGTTAATACAAAAACGTGAAAAATCATTTTCTTTTCATTCTTCATACGTAAACTCTCTTTATGGAAGTTTTCAATTTTTGAATAAATACTTGTATTCCAGCGATCAAAACGATCCCCTTTAACGAATAACTTAACAACTAGCATACAAACATACACTAATTTTTTAGTGAATCCATACCAATACATGATCATTAACAAAGCAGTAATCACAGCTAAATGAATCACAAATCCAAAAATCACGAATACCATTAGATAATTAACTTTATCTTGAATGTATTGAAACCCAATTAGTAAACAAACAATAAAATTAATAACAATCATTGCCTGGTAAACGACAAATTTCATTAATAAAATGGAACTTGCACGACCAGCGTCCACACCTGACTGAGCCATCGCAAACAATTGTGCAGGTTGTCCACCTGTTGAAAAAGGTGTGATTCCATTAAATAATTGTTCAATCAGTGGAATACGAATTGCATTCTTAAATGTAAATTTTTTATGTTGCCCTATCATGAACCGTTGAACAACAAATGCTTCAATGACAAAGTACATACAGATACAAAATACTGCTACTAATAACCACCATATATTAATATTAACTAAAGCTTTAACGAGCGACTGAATTGATACATTTTTTAAAGAATAAGCGAATATCCCCATCCCAATTATAACCATTAACGTCAATAAACCTATGTTTTTTCGAGTCATCTTTTAGCCCTCTTTGCTCTGGTCCAAGTAAAATTGATGCCAAATTTCAGCCAATCTATCCTCAGAATAGTATGCTGATGCCTGATCTGCTTTGTCATGCAAAACTGATAACGCATTGGGATCTTCTTTTAATTTTCTCAATTTAATTTGCATACCATTAACATCTGTCGCGGCATCATAATAGCCCTCAATAACCGCTTTATAAAGATCTAAATCGCGCAATAATACAGGTGTCCCACAACTAAATGCTTCTAATACTGACATTGGAAACAATTCATTGAAAGATGGCAGTAAGAAAAGGTTAGCAATATTGTAATAATTTACTAGAGCTTCTCGATCAATAATCCCAGTAAACGTTAAATTACTAGGCGGATTATCAACTACTTTTTTTAATTCAGCATAACCGTCAGTTAACTTACCAAATGAAAAGCCACCGGCCCAAATAAATTGGATATCAGGATTTTGCTTAGCTAACTTAATAAAATCGGGCACACCTTTTCTTTCTTGAACTTGACCATCACCAAAAACAACAAATTTATCGGCTGGAATACCTAACGCATCTCTAAAAGCTTGTTTTTCTTCCACGGTTTTTTCATAAAAAACTTTTTTTGAAACAAAATTAGGAATATACGTGACGCGTTCTTTTGGAATCTTAAACGCTTCAAGTTTTGGAATAAAACTTGGATTAACCACGACAATATGATCCATTCGTTTATAAAAAGCAATTACATACCAATAAAAAATGGCTTTAAAAGGTTGTGGAATTTTAACACTTCCCTCAAGTGTTTCTGGTAAAAAATGGACATAGCCAATTTTTTTACCTCTACCTGGCATAAAAGTCGAAAGGTAATAAGGAAAATTGATGGTATGGTAATGACTAATATCTGAGCGACTATATTTATTCACACTAATTTTGAATTCAGTTGGAAAGCGTTCTTTGAGCAACTTCATCATTTCGGTATATGCGCTACCGACCCCTTGTCCTTTAACCGAATTGGCCGCAGAAAACATGTTAATTAATAGCATGGTTGAAACTCCTTTGAAAATAAATTCGTTTATAGATGACTGATTTCGTCATCCTCTTCTTCTATTTCAACATAATGAATTTGAGCATCTTGGTAAAATTCAGCAACTTTTGATCCAAATGTTGCCGCTGAAATTTCTTTTAACTTTTCTAATCTTGGCTCTGGATCAACTTCTTCATGACATCTATTTAAGTAATCAATAATATCAGTCACCATTTCAGTTTCAGATGAAAAAGTTTTACCAACTTCTGGTTTTTCCATTAACTCGTCAGTATATTTACCCGTTTTAGCAATAACCGGTGTTCCAGCAGCTAAAGCTTCGATAAACGTCAATCCTTGAGATTCTGTTACTGATGCAGACACAAATAAATCTGCTAACTGATAAAAATGGAATACCTCATCATTATCAACTTCACCAATAAATCTGACGTTGTCCTTTAAATTTAAACTTTCTGTTTGCTCTTCAAGGGTTTCACGTGCCGGACCATCCCCTACAATCAAGAGTAAAACATTCGGTACTTTTTTAATTATCGCTGGCATACCATCAATAATTTCTTGTGTATTCTTTTCAAATGCCAATCGACTTAACGCAAGCATGACTGGTTGATCTTCAGAAATGTCTAATTTAGAACGATAATCTTCTGTTTCAATTTGTTCAAATTGAGAAATGTCTACCCCTGTAGGGATAACTCGTATTTCTGATTTCACACCATACTTCTGTAGCAACGTCTGAACGCGTGTACTTGGTGCGATAATCCCGCTCATATGGAATGCAAATGTTTTTGTCATTTGCTTAACATGGTATGGTTTCAATAACTTACCATTGGCAATGTAATGTAAATAATCTTCATACATTGTATGATAGGTATGTAAACAAGGAACTTTTAAATTTCTTGCAACAAATTTACCAATCCAGCCCATAGAAAATTCAGTCTGTGTATGAATAACGTCTAAATTTAGTTCTTTTGCCACTTGGTAAGCTTGAAATAAGCCTCTAACAGCAATTCTTCTATCTGTAAAAGAAACAAATGGAATACTAGAGAATCTAAAAATATTACGTTCATATACTGTCTTATCAACATGTGGGTCAGTCGTCGTAAAGATATAGACGGTATGTCCCTCTTTTTCGAGCTCGTTTCTTAGTGTTTTTATTGAAGTCGCCACACCGCTCACTTGTGGAAAATATGTATCTGTAAAAATTCCAATATTCACGATAAGGTCCCCTTGTCTATTCTAATATAATAGTTTTAATTATATTGGTTTCTCACCCGTTATGCAATAAAAGTAGACTATTCTCATCTATTCCCAATTAAACACAAAAAAACTGATAATCGAAATTACCAGTTTTTTTGTGTTTAATTTATTTCATGTAAGATTCAACTAATGCAATAACTTCTTCATTAGTTTCACAGTCAGAAACAGCTTTATCAGCTAATTCCTTCATTTTTGTTGTATCTAATTTTTTCATTAAACTACGTGTTTTAAGAATTGACGAAGCACTCATTGAGAATTCATCAAGTCCCATTCCAGCTAAAATAGGTACGGCAATTTGATCGCCGGCCATTTCGCCACACATACCTGCCCACTTACCTTCTTTATGAGCCGAATCAATTACCATTTTAATCAAACGTAAAATTGATGGGTTATAAGGTTGGTAAAGGTATGACACTTGTTCATTACCTCGATCAGCAGCCATTGAATATTGAATTAAATCATTTGTACCAATACTAAAGAAATCAGCATACTTAGCCAAATGATCACCGTTCATAACAGCAGCAGGAATTTCCATCATCATACCGACTTCAAGTTTATCTGCTACTGGTACACCAGCGTCAATTAACTTAGTACGTTCTTCAGTATAGATAGCTTTTGCTGATTTAAATTCATCAACAGTTGCAATCATAGGGAACATAATTGCTAATTGTCCATAATGAGAAGCTCTAAGTAGAGCACGAAGTTGTGTTCTGAAAATATCTTGACGATCCAAACTAATACGGATTGCGCGATATCCTAAGAACGGATTCATTTCCTCTGGTAATGGCAAGTAAGGTAATTCCTTATCGCCTCCAATATCCATTGTTCTTACAACTACTTGTTTACCATTCATACCTTCAACTGCAGCTTTATAAGCTTTAAATTGATCATCTTCTGAAGGTAATTCACTAGCATCCATGTATAAGAATTCTGAACGGAATAAACCAACTGCTTCAGCACCATTATCTACTGCACCCTCAACATCCTTAGGTGTACCGATATTAGCAGCTAAATCAAAATGTACGCCATCAGCAGTAACTGTTTTAGCGTCTTTTAGTTCTTCCCATTCAGCTTTTTGATCAGAAAAAGCTTTTGCTTTTGCTTCATATGTTGAAATTTCTTCAGCAGTAGGATTGATAATTCCGTCACCATTGATACCATCAACAATAACCATATCACCTTCTGAGATTGCAGTCGTTGGATCACCAGCGCCTACAACAGCAGGAATTTCAAGCGTACGAGACATAATAGCAGAATGAGAAGTACGTCCACCAACATCAGTAATAAATCCTTTAACAAATTTACGATTTAATTGGGCTGTATCCGATGGTGTTAAATCATGTGCAACGACCACAACTTCTTGATCGATAAGAGCAGGATTAGGAATTGTAACTCCTAATAAATGACTCATTACACGTTTCGTAACATCACGAATATCGCCTGCACGTTCTTGCATATAAGCATTATCAGTCATATCTTCAAACATTGAAATGAACATATCTGTGACATCCTTCAATGCTGCTTCAGCGTTGACCTTATCATTTTTGATTTTATCGCCAATGTTGCCCATAAGTTCAGGATCTGAAAGGATTGTCAAATGAGCTTCAAAAACCTCGGCTTCTTCTGCGCCGAGGTTTTCTGCAGCTTTTTGTTTGATTAGTTTCAAATCTTCACTTGATGCTGCAACAGCAGCATCAAGGCGTTTGATTTCTGACTCTGGATCTTCAATGCTTACTTGCGAGAATGACAAATCGGGTTGAACTAACATATATGCTTTAGCAATGGCAATACCATCACTAGCAGCAATCCCTTTTAGCATTTTCGACATTATTCAGCAAGTCCTTCTTTCGTCATTGTTTCTGTAATAGCTGCGATTGCATCTGTTTCGTCAGCGCCATCAGCAGTGATTGTTACATCAGCATTTTGACCAACGCCTAATGACATAACGCCCATGATTGATTTCAAGTTTACTGATTTTTCTCCGTAAACCAAAGCAACGTCAGCAGTAAATTTGCTTGCTGCTTGTACCAATAATGTAGCTGGACGCGCGTGGATACCTGTTTCTGCGATTACGTGAAAGTCTTTCTTTTCCATAATTAATTATCTCCTTGATGTTCTATATTTTTTTATTTTAGAAAAATGCATAACCCACTAACAAAAGCAAAGAACACGTTTTCATTAATAAATTAAACACATTAGTCTTTAGAGACAAATAATACCATTATTTAAAAAATGATACAAGTCTTTAGTTTTTCAAACTAACATATTTGTAAATAATTTGACCTTCTCTTTGCGCATTACCAACGATTGCCTTACGTAATTTTTCTTTTTGCCAAACAAGTTGAAACGCCATAAATTCATCTGGGTTGATTGTTATTGTCTCTATTTCACCAGCAATCAATGCATCAATTTTTGCTTTATAATCTTCGCTCATTTTCAAACCTCTTTTCACTAAAATCTACTATACTAAATTCATTATAGATTAGCCTCCATAAAATGTAAAAAAGGAGTTCTAATTGCTTGCAGAATTTTTCCATATTTTGTATACTATTCATCGAAGGTCAAAGATGGTCAACATGTTTTTGATCTTAGATAAACTAAACTATACGAACGAAATATGAAAGGTTGTGACACATATGATCTGTCAAAATTGTCAAATCAATCCAGCGACAATACACTTATCAACTAACTTAAATGGTCAACATCAAGAATACGATTTATGTCAAAATTGTTATCGATTACTAAAAGATGAACAAGAGCGTTTAAGTAATGGTCAAATCCGTAATAATCAACAAGATCCATTTAGCTTTGGTAACCTTGATGATTTATTTAATGCGATTGCACCAAATAGTCAAAATAATAGTTCACAAAGAAAAGAGCAGACACCTCCTACCCAAGCTGGTAGAAATGGTGGCGCTAATAAAAATAATGGTAAGGATACAATCCTTGGTCAATTCGGTCTTAATTTAACCGATGAGGCACGGGCAGGAAATATTGACCCGGTCATTGGTCGCGATCAAGAAATTAATCAAATCATTGAAATTTTGAATCGTCGGACAAAAAATAATCCTGTTCTAATCGGCGAAGCTGGTGTTGGTAAAACAGCAGTCGTTGAAGGATTAGCTCAAAAAATTGTTGATTCAGCTGTTCCTCAAAAACTTTTAAACAAACAAGTTATTCGATTAGATGTTGTTTCATTAGTTCAAGGAACGGGTATTCGTGGTCAGTTCGAAGAACGAATGCAACAATTAATGAAGGAACTTAAAAATGATAAGTCTATCATTCTATTCATTGATGAAATTCATGAAATTGTAGGCGCTGGTAATGCTGAAGGTGGTATGGATGCCGGTAACGTTCTAAAACCAGCTCTTGCTCGAGGCGAATTACAACTCGTTGGCGCAACAACTCTAAATGAATATCGTCAAATCGAAAAAGATGCTGCGCTTGCACGTCGTTTACAGCCTATCCAAGTTGATGAACCTAGTGTCGAAGAGTCAATCGTCATTTTAAAAGGTATTCAAAAGAAATACGAAGCTTACCATCATGTTCATTATAGTGATGAAGCAATTGAAGCTGCTGCTTCTCTCTCTGACCGTTACATTCAAGATCGTTTTTTACCAGATAAAGCCATCGATTTACTTGATGAATCTGGGTCAAAAATGAATTTAACCATTAAAGCTATTGATCCCAAATTAGTTGCAGAAAAAATTAAAAACGCTGAAACTCAAAAACAAGCTGCACTAACCGACGAAGATTATGAAAAAGCAGCCTACTATCGCGATCAAGTCGCAAAATTCAAAGAATTACAAGATAGTAATACTGATTCTGATGAATTACCAATTGTAACCGAAAAAGAAATGGAACAAATTATTGAAGAAAAAACAGGGATTCCTGTAGGCGAACTAAAGGAAAAAGAGCAACAACAATTGAAAAATTTAGCCACTTCCCTTCAAGCTAATGTCATTGGCCAAGATGACGCCATTGATAAAGTGGCCCGCGCCATCCGCCGTAACCGGATTGGATTCAATAAATCTGGGCGTCCTATCGGATCATTCTTGTTTGTTGGACCAACTGGAATTGGTAAAACAGAACTTGCTAAACAATTATCAAAAGAATTATTTGGAACAAAAGAATCAATGATTCGTTTCGATATGAGTGAGTACATGGAGAACCATTCAGTTTCTAAATTGATTGGTTCCCCTCCTGGCTATGTTGGTTATGAAGAAGCTGGTCAATTAACTGAACAAGTTCGTCGTAATCCATACAGTTTAATCTTGTTAGATGAAGTTGAAAAAGCACATCCTGATGTTATGCATATGTTCTTGCAGATTCTTGAAGATGGCCGTTTAACAGATTCACAAGGTCGCGTGGTAAGTTTCAAAGATACGATTATCATTATGACATCTAACGCTGGTAGTGCTGATGCTGAAGCAAATGTTGGCTTTGGTGCAACGTCAACTGGTGCAACCCATGCCATCATTGATAAACTATCAAATTACTTCCGTCCTGAATTTTTAAACCGTTTTGATGACATCGTTGAATTTAACTCATTAAGTAAAGAAAACTTAGTTTCAATCGTAAGTATCATGCTTGATGACGTTAATAAAGTTCTTAAAAATCAAAACTTAGAACTTCACGTTACAAATCGGGTTGAAGAAAAATTAGTTGATTTAGGCTACAATCCCGCAATGGGTGCTCGTCCACTAAGACGTGTTATCCAGGAACAGATTGAAGATCAAATAGCTGACTTCTACCTTGATAATCCTGATGTAACAAAATTAGCTGCAAAAATTGAAAAAGATGAAATTAAGATATCAGCCGATACAACTACTGATGTTAAAGATTCCGACTCTAACGTTGAAAAGTAAAGGCTAAACTAAAGATGCAGACTCAGATAATTTTTTCTGAGTCTGCATCTTTTTTTATTTTATTCATTCTTTTAAATAAATAAACGATATTTCAAACACTTTTCCCCAATAATTAATCTTTTTAGGTTATAATTATGATATTAGATTATGAATGGAGCTGATTAAAATCGCCTTAAGAGATTTCTTCCGGAATATGTTGTCTGTTTTTACAAAAAATGACCAACCTACTTCCACTTCCGATATACAATTTGTATTCAATTCTGAATCAACAAAAAAATATAAGGCACCAAAACAAAAGAAACATGAAGTCATTGAAGAAAAAACTTTTCTACCAACATCTGTTTCAGATGCCACAATGATTGTTTACTATAAAGACCAAAATAATAATAATCTATCTCGTCCGCAAATTATCAGTGGCACTATAGGTAGCGATTTAAGACTTCAATTTGAACCAATCAATGATTATAATCTAGTTGGCATTTCGGGATTCACAAGTACTTTTGTAACCAACTATGGTGCTATTATTTTAAGCTATGAAAAGAAACATGGCGCTGCCGTTTGGATTTATAATCAAGATATTGATGGTGGCTACTTAATCGGCTCACCCACTTTACTACGTGGCCATTTGAATGACCCTTTCACTTATGACCCTGTCAATATTCCAGGGTTCAATTTATTGCGTGCCTCAAAAACTAGTTATGGTACTTTCACAAATGAACAACAAACCATCTACTATTATTATCGCAACATCAATTGGAAAACCGTCGATCAAATTGACGCATACATCCAGATTACAAAACGCGTACGTCCTTATGACTTACCCGAGGGTAACTCCTATCCCGCCTTCTTACCTGCTGGCGTTATTTTACAAGTATTTGAAAAAATCGAAACGAATTTGGGAACTATTTGGTACAGCATAGGTGGCAATCAATGGTTAGAAAGTACTTCTAATGTAAAAATGATTATTCAACCCAAATATGCTTTATTACCCGACAATGACACCAATGAATTTACTAAAAAAATAATCAATCACTCTGCTTCAATTGATTACATTCCTAATAAATCTGTAACTATTTACACTAAACCTTATGGTAAAAAATTACGAGTTTTAGCTGACAATACACAAGTTACTTTAATCAGTCAGTTATCATCAAGTAATGATGTTTGGTTTGAATTAAAAGATGGTGGTTTTATTGATGAAACTTACATCAAAATGCCTTACTCATTAAATTAATAAGCACTCAAAAAAGAGGTATACCAATTGGTATACCTCTTTTCGTTTATAGTTTTGATGTTAATGTAACGTTTGGATATTTGTCAGCAAACCAGCGTTCTGCGAATGCATTTTCAAACAAGAACAACGGTAAGTCTTGTCGATCTTTAACAAGTAAGTTACGTGAACTTGACATCTTTTCATCCAATTGTTCTGGATCAATCCAGCGAGCTGTTTTAGAACCCATTGGTGTCATGATAACTTCTGAATTATATTCATTTAACATTCTGAATTGGAAGACTTCAAATTGAAGTTGACCAACGGCACCCAGAATATAGTCACCCGTGTTGTAACTTCTATATAATTGAACAGCACCTTCTTGAACCAACTGTTGAATACCCTTATGGAATGATTTTTGTTTCATTACATTTTTAGCATTAACGCTCATGAATAATTCAGGCGTAAATTGAGGTAATTTTTCAAAGGTAATTGGTTTCTTCATGTTACTGATTGTATCGCCAATTTGGAAATTACCAGTATCATATAATCCAATAATATCGCCAGCTACAGCTGATTCTAAAACTTCACGAGAATCTGCCATAAATTGGGTTGAATTAGATAAACGCATTTTCTTTTCAGTTCTTGCTAATTTAACATCCATCCCACGTTCAAATTCACCTGAACAAATTCGAATAAACGCAATTCGATCACGATGATTAGGATTCATATTTGCTTGAATTTTGAAAACAAACCCAGAAAAATGTTCATTTGTTGGTTGTATCGTTGTTTCTTCAATCGTTTTATGTTCTTGTGGTGCTGGTGCATAGTTCAAATAAATATCTAAGAACGTTTTTACACCAAAGTTAGTTAATGCTGATCCAAAGAAAACCGGCGTTAAATCCCCTGTTGCGATTTTTGCTTCATCAAAGGTATTACCAGCATCGCCCAATAATTCAATTTCATCTAGCACTTCTTGATAGATACTATCTTCTTTTAAAGGATGGTCGCCTTCAATCTCACCGGCGTCATTTAAATCAACGTAGTCCATGCCTTTATCTTCTTTTTGGTAAAGTTCAATACGATGGTTGTAGATATCGTATAATCCCTTTAAGCCTTTACCCATACCAATTGGCCAGTTCATTGGGTATGATTCAACGCCCAAGACCTCTTCGAGTTCAGCCATTAAATCAAGTGGCTCACGTCCATCACGATCCATCTTATTGATGAATGTGAAAATAGGAATGCCACGCATTTTACAAATTTTAAATAATTTCTTTGTTTGTGGTTCAATTCCTTTTGCAGAATCAATAACCATGACTGCAGAATCTACGGCCATTAATGTTCGGTAGGTATCTTCCGAGAAATCCTCATGCCCAGGTGTATCTAAAATATTAACCCGCTTATCGGCGTAATCAAATTGCATAACTGAACTAGTAACAGAAATACCACGTTTCTTTTCAATTTCCATCCAATCAGATTTTGCAAAAGTACCAGATTTTTTACCCTTAACTGTTCCGGCAGAACGGACAACCCCACCGAATAAAAGTAATTGTTCTGTAATGGTTGTTTTACCAGCATCGGGATGAGAAATAATCGCAAATGTTCGGCGTTTTTTTACTTGAGTCTCTAATTCTTCTGTATTCATTTTTTGTCCTCTCTAAAACATATTACTCATAGTTTATCATAAATGATAATGAACTTCGACGTAAAAAATGATAAGGTCAATGGAACTTATTAGAGTTCTATTGACCTTATCATCCCATATTTTATTCTTTACTCTTTAAAGTATCTTTTAACCGTGTTTCGGGAATCATAACTTTCAATTCCACTAATCGAGAACCGTCCATTTTTTCCGTTTCGAGAAGTATACCATTGTGAAGTGTAATCTGTAGTTGTTCATTATTACCGGGAATTCGACCTAATTCAGTTAAGACGAATCCCGCAATTGTGTCTACGTCTTTAACGTTGATATCACAATTAAATTCATCATTAAAATCGTCAAGTGTCATTCGACCTTGTACGATATATTCATGTGCATTAATTTTTCTCAATGTATCATCAGGGCTATCTGACTCATCGTCGATATCGCCAACAATCTCTTCAATTAAATCTTCAATTGTGGCAAGTCCAACAACACCGCCATATTCATCCAATAAAATAGCTAATTGAGTGTGTGTTTTCTTCATTTCGAATAACAAATCATCAACAGCCATCGTTTCTGGAATAAACATGGGCTCTTGCATAATTTGACGTAAACTAATTCTATCGAACCCTTTTGCTCTAGCAGCTTTAAGCAAATTTTTGATATGAACAACGCCAACGACGTTATCTTTATCATCACTATAAACGGGTACACGAGAATAAGGTTGATTTAAAATAGCATCAATATTACGATCATTATCGTTTTGTAAATCAATCATAAAAGCATCAGTTCTAGCGACCATAACTTCACGAGCGAATTTCGTATGTAACGAAATAACGCCTTCCATCATTTCATATTCATCTGAATCAATAGCACCACGCTCTTCACCAGTTTGAATCATATGAACAATTTCTTGTCGACTAATAACCTCAATATTATTTTTATTAAACTTAATTGGTGTTATTTTTTCTAATGCACGGATTGAAATTGATAACAACCAGTTAAATGGTTTGAAAACAATCGCAATAAGTTGAATAGGCCCAGTCGTTGCTCTGGCAATTTTGTCTGGCATCTGTAGTGCCAATTGTTTAGGATATAATTCTCCTAAAACTAATGAAAAATAAGATAAAATCAACGTAACGATAACTACTGCAACATCATGTGCCCACACAGCACTCCCAAACAATGGTTCAACATATTTAGCCAAAGATGTTGCTGCAAAAGCTGAAGACAAGAACCCGGCAAAAGTAATACTAATCTGGATAGTTGATAAAAATGATGTCGAATTATTTAATATACCAAGAATTCTTATTGCACCTTTATCTCCAGCTTTCGCCTCTGCCTCAATTTTATTACGATTTACTGAAACTACTGCTAATTCTGCAGCTGAAAAATAGGCATTCACTAATGTCAAAATGACTAATAATAACAGCTGCAACAGCAGTTCGTGACCAGGGTCTGAACTCATTTACTCATCCGCTCCAATTCATTTGTCTTTATTTTTTAACCTACGGATATTATACACCTATTAACATGCAGAAATCCGATTGCTAATTGCTAGTTGTCTCATCACTAGTTGAGCTCGTTGAACTAGTTGTATCTGATGTTGAACTAGAATATGATCTTGTTGTGTTATCGGTACTAGAAGTATCTGAACTTGTTGTACTATCTGAGCTTGTATCAGCATTAGAGTATGAACTTGCTGTACTTGTACTATCTGAAGTTGTATCGTCATTAGAGTATGAACTTGTTGTGTTGTCTGAAGTAGTATTATCAGAACTTGTATTATCTGTGCCTGTTGTATCTGAAGATGTAGTATCTATACTTTTTCCACTTCCAGCAACGACCTTAAGCGTTTGCCCAGGTCTTAATGTTGTATTTTCCATGTCATTTAATGCAATTAGTTCCTTCACTGTCATATCATGGCTTAACGCAATAGATGACAATGAATCACCATAAACAACAGTTATCGTATCCGTATCAATATTAGAACTTGACGACGAAGACGACGTTGATTTACTTTTTTTAGACACAGATTTTTTCTTTTCAGTTTTCTTCTTTTTTGATTTTGGTTTTGATTTTTCACTAGACTTACTCTTACCATATTTCGATTCAGCTAATTTTTGTTGTTCAGCGTACTCCTTTTTTTGTTGGTCAGATGACCCACGAGTAGCAACCCACTCAACGACGTCATGACCAGCCTTCGTACTAGCTAATATCGTCCCACCACCGATACACACAACTGCAACTATACCAATAATTACTTTCGTTCTTAATTTCATAACTTCCTCCGAGTTAACTCACATTTATTTAGGTACTTTTATTTTTTGTCCTACATGCAAAAGATTTGATGATAATTCATTGATGTCCATCAATTGATCACTGGTTGTATCATTGGCAGTCGCGATACTTGATAAACTATCCCCACTACCTACCTCAAACATCTTCGTACTAATTTTACTGATACTTTCTTTCTTTTCACTACTTTCCTTCTTTTCACTACTTTCTTTTGCTGCTGACTCAGAACTAGCCACCCTTTCAGATGACTCTCTAGCTAGAACGGATTCACTTTCTGCCTTAGCTTTAGCAAGCGACTCATTCTGCCGCTTTTTTTCAGCAGACCGTTTGGCTGACTTGCTTGAAGCAGCTTTAGCTGATTTAGATTTAGAAGATGCCACCACTTTTTTAGAGACATCAGCTCTACTAATTGAGCTTGAAATTGCTATTTTTTTTGATTCACTTACAGACTTCTGACGTTGGGCGATTGAACTCGATTCTTGCTTGTCATTGTTCATTTGAACATACTTGGCAGAAACTGTTCCTATCACTGCTAAAATCAAAATACCAATAACCATCAAAGCTAGTTTACCGTGCTTTTTACCATTTTTCTTTTTTAAAAAATATTTTGTATCGTCAAATGCTTGTCCGTTATAAAAGGCATCTCTACGACGCAACTCAATTGATCGAGGCATATCAGGATCAAAATGCGTTTTTTTATATTGTGTATATAAGGTCTCTACACTAAATGATTTACGTTCTGAATCACGTTGTTTATCGTACTCACTTCGTTTCTCATCAGTCAAACTATCGTACCAAGCAACAAAATCTAAATAACTCATAACGACTTTTTCAGACTCACCGATATCCATCAGTTGACCGTTTTGAATCCAGGCAATTCTGTCTGTTAAGAACTCCATTTGTTGTAAATCTTGACTAGCAAGTACAAAAGTTTTGCCCTCTGTTTGTAGGCTTTTAATTTTATCAACCGTTTTTTGATAAAAAATATCATCTAATGCTGATAGAATACCATCTAAAATAATAATATCAGGTTCAATGAAGAAGGCCATTGCTAACTCAACTCGCGCACGCATATCGGGAGAGTAATCTTCAATTTTACTTTCTTTTAATACCCCTAAGTCAGCAAAATTTAAAACATTATTCAAAGTTTGATCACTATTTTTGTAATCAATCTTAGAATCAGTAATTGCTTCTTGAATATTTTGCACAGCCGTTTTATCGCGTTTTAATTGTGTCTCATATGATACAATCGTCGTGTGACCGGCCATCGTTAGAAAACCCGTTGTTTGTTTGGCTTTACCGGCTAGAATGTCAGATAACGTTGCTTTCCCTGAGCCACCCATGCCAATAATACCAAAAAATTCACCACGATAAATATCAAACGAGATGCCCCTTAAAGCCCAATAAATATCTTTCGAATCTTTATCAATTTTTCGATTTTTTTTACTTGTTATACCTTTTGTAACATACTCTAATCGAATTTTATAATCTTCCATTTTATCACCATTAATCATTCAGTTATTTTAATTCTCAATAATAACATGTATACACTTACGCTTATACAATTCTACCATTAATCACTAAAAATTAACATCTTATCCGATGTTATCAGTATTTATATTTTAAAAAATAAAAAGCATATCCTCCCAAAAGGAGAATATGCTTACTTACCTAAGATAATGTCAGAAACTTTTTGAGAAGCTTTTCCATTATCCCATTCAATAAATTTATTTTGAAAATCTTTAAATTGTTTTTCGTAACCAGGATAATCACCATTTTGCGTATAGACATCCAATTGTTTATAGAAATCTGGTTCTTTTTCTACGATTGGTCCTGGCGCTTCCATCTCAAAGTTGATATAAAAGCCGCGTAGTTCATCCCGATAATGTTCTAAATCATAACAATAAAACATCATTGGTCGATTCAAATTAGCAAAATCAAACATCACTGACGAATAATCCGTAATCATCATATCACTCATTAAATATAATTCAGTAATATTTTCATCTGCCATTATTTTAACACGATCTTCAAATCCTTCGATATTAATACTATTCTTAACTAAATAATGAGGCCGCATAATTAAAATAGTATCGTCTGATACATGTTGAAAGAATGATTCGAATGAAAAAGCCATTTCGAATTTATAAACACCCTGAGTATAAAAGCTATCATCACGCCATGTTGGCGCATAAAGAACCACTTTAGCATCTTCATTACCAAGATACGTTTTCTTTAAAGCTCTAATATCTTTTTCATTATTATCCGCATATAAAATGTCATTCCTTGGGTATCCAATATCCAAGGATTTATTTTTAAAAGCAAATGCACTTTCAAAAATTTGCTTTGAATAATGATTAGGCGCTATTAAATAATCCCAACGTGCTGTTTCCACTTTAAAATTAGCATGGTATAACGCTGTCGTTGTACCTGGCATTGAAACATTTTCAATATCCATTCCTAAATGTTTCAACGGTGTCCCGTGCCATGTTTGTATATATGTAGTCTTCGGATTCTTTTTCCACCAAATAGGTAATCTTGAATTAAAGACCCAAAATTCAGCCCTCGCCATTTTGATAGTCCAAGAAAATCCAAAGCGTTTAATTAAATTAATTTCCGGATATTGTTCTTTTAATTTAGTGTACATGCTTGGTTTAACGCTAAAATATAAAAGCTTCGCATTTTCTTCACCAAGATCTCGTCTAGTCTGCTTGTAAATGGCCATCGGGTTATCGTTAACATCGCGCCCATTAAAGCTTTCAAAGACAACTTGGTGTTTTTTAATTGAAAATTTAATTGTAAAATCATTTAACGTTATTAAAATTTGGCGACCAATCCGCTTAACCACTTTTTGGACTATTTTTTTAATTTCATTCATTATTTTGTTCTCCTTACTACAAAAGATAAAATAATAAAATATTTTACAAGTTCATCCCTAAATCTTTTTTAATTTTTGTTGTTGAAATACCATCTGTTCTTGGTAAGTAAATAACTTCACAGTAATCGCTTAAAAAGTCAAACTTACCTGCCCAATCATCACCCATCACAAATGTATCAATCTGATTATCGACGACGTCACTAATTTTTTGGTCCCATTCAGTTTCTGGAATCACTTCATCTACGTACTTAATTGCTTCTAAAATGAACTTACGATCTTCATATGATGTGTAAGCCTTTTTCCCTTTAATTGCGTTAAATTCATCTGTTGAAATACAAACTGTTAAATGGTCGCCCATTGCTTTAGCGCGTTGTAAAATACGTACATGACCCTTGTGTAATAAATCGAATGTTCCATAAGTAATTATTTTTTTCATGTTTTTGCTCCTCCGTCGTTATCAATAATAATTTATTTTATCATAAACTGTTATGACTGTCTTATTTTTCCTGCAATTGTCTAATATCGTAAAAGTATTTAATAACAACTTTTACAACAGCATATAAGGGAATTCCTAAAATCATTCCTAGAAGCCCAGCAATGTTACCAGCTACTAGTAATAATACAATAATCGTCAATGGATGTATATTTAATGATTTGCCTATAACATTAGGATAGACAAAATTACCATCAATTTGTTGGACAATTAACACAACAATCACGACAAAAATAACCATTTGAGTAGACTGTGTTACCGCAATAATCAGTGCTGGGAAAATACCAATATAGGGTCCAATATAAGGAATAATATTAGCAAGGCCAGCCACAACTCCTAGTAACAAAATATACGGCATACCAATAATTGAATAACCAATAGCGGTAAATACCCCAACGAAAATACATTCAATAGCTTGTCCACCAATGTACGCTGAAATTGTATCACCCATGCGGTCAAGTAACTCAACGAGCTCATCCCCATGTTTTTCTGGAACAAGTTTTTTAAGCGTTGGGACTAGTTTTTGACCATCTTTTAACATATAGAACAACATCACAGGTACTGTCAGTGCAACAACTGTCACACTCGTTACAACCCCAATCATTGATCCTATCGAGTTCGTCAAATTGGTTGCAATTGATTTGAAGTAGGTCCCAATAGAATTTTCAAACTGGTTTAAATAGCTAGTAAAATCAATTTCTTTAAACCAAGCATATTTATTTAAATGATTAAACGTATCTTTTGACGACTCACTAACTGCATTTGCATAATCTGGTAGGTTAACCACCAATTGACTTAGCTGACTGACTACTCTCGGAATCAGGTACCCTATTAAGGCAACTAAAAGAATTGCTAGGAATACAAATAGAATGGCAACTGACAACGTTCGAGAAAATTTGAATTTTTTGATTTTTATTTTCATTAAAAATTTAACGACCGGATTAAATAAATAAAATAAAAACCCAGATATAATAATCGGAATAAATAATGTGGAAATAAACGTTCCTATTGGACTAAAAATAAAACTTATTTTTGTACACATCCAAATTAACGAGGCAACGATTAATAATTCAAGTGACCAAAACATCAATTTAGACTTTTTTAATCTATCAAGCATCGATATGGTTCTCCTTTAATTTATGTATAGTAATTTCATTATACCGTAACCTGTCTAACAATTATAGCGTTTCACTTATCCTCATTATTGAACGATAAATTAATTCAAAAAAAAGACGCCAAATGGCGTCTTTAAACTGCTTAATTGATTACTTCACTTTTATCAATCCAACCGGTTGTCCCATCACTCATCGTGATAAACAGTAATGTCGAACCGACTTTATTTTTTTGAATAGGATCAATTAAATAACCCGTTTTATTCACGATACCTTCATTTGTAACTCTGGCATCAATATTTTTTACAAATTTATAATTTTTAGATCCATAAACCTTTGACCAAACTTCAGCACCATCTTGAACATGGACGGTCGTTTCTTCAACTACTGTTTCTTGAGCTTCATAAACGCGTCCATTCATGACAAAATCAACTAACCGTTCAGTTGCATGTCCATCATCCCAAGCATTATAAGTCGCTACAAATTGATCATAATTGTGATGGCGTTCATCCGTTGCAAATGCTCGTTTAATCTCAGTAATGACAGCATCTGTATCCTTAACGATTGGTCCTGGTACTTCTTTTTCGTAGTCAAAGTAAAAACCACGAATATCATTTGCATACTCATCTAAATCATATGCAAAGAAAATAATAGGACGTTTTAACGCTGCAAAATCAAAGAAAACAGATGAATAATCTGTAATCAACAGATCACTAATAAGATATAAATCATTAATATCTTCATAATCAGCAACGTTCAGCGCAAAGCCTTCATAATCAGTTAAATCTAATGAGTTAGCAATTAAATAATGCGTTCTAACAAGAACGATAATATCATCGCCAAGTTCTGCTTTCATCTTATCTAAATCAAGATGTAACTTAGCCGTGAAATAATCAGCTTTAACGTATTCATTATCTCTCCAAGTAGGTGCATATAGAATAACTTTTTTGTTTGGATTAATTTCTAAACTTGCTTTAATACGATTGATATCTGTCTGTGTATAATTCGTTAAAATATCATTTCTAGGATAGCCAGAATTAATCATTTGGTTACGGTTCAAACGGAATGCACGTCTGAAAATATCTGACGAATATTCATTTGGCGTAACAGAATAATCCCAACGATCAGAATCTTTTGTAACTTGGCTATGATATTTAGCAGCATCAACGCCAGGCATTGACCCTGTATTTACGTCAACACCAATCGTTTTTAATGGCGTACCATGCCATGTCTGAACAATTGTTGTACCTTCAGGTTTAACCCACCATAATGGTCGACGAACATTCGTAAACCAATATTTTGCTCGAGCTTGTTTGAAAATACCTTTAAATGAGAATCGTGTCACATAGGGAATATGATTTTCTTTAAAATAAGCAACATAATCCTGGTTCACATTCCAGTACATCTTATATTTAGGGTAACGGTCTTTCATGTATTCATAGATAGCTTTTGGATTATCACTATATTTACGACCAAAGAAACTTTCAAATATAATAATATCTTTCTTTGACATTTTACCGATAATACCAAATGCTTTTGGATACCATTTATTAAACTTAACGATCTTTTTAATTTTATTTCTAATTACTTGAACGCTTGGTTCTTGTGGTAATAAGTGATCGCTAATCATTGCTTCAAAAACTTGCTTTGAAGCATCCCCTTGACGACCATACGTACAAAATTTATCATAAAATTCAATCAATTGTTGCGCGTAGGTTGTCTGTAGATGATTAAAATCGCTTAATTCGTCAATTATTTTTGCCGTTGTATCCACAATTGGTCCTGGAACCGTACCATTATAATCGAGATAAACACCTCGTGTATCTTCTGTATAATCTTTTAAATCATATGCAAAGAAAATCATTGGTCGTTTAAGATGTGCGTAATCAAACATTACTGAACTATAATCAGTAATTAACGTATCCGCAATTAAATATAAATCTTCAACTGTTGGATAATTAGACACATCAAAAGTAAATCCTTCAAATTCAGTTAGATCAATTTTATTGGCAACGAAATAATGTAGCCTTACCAATAACACATATTCGTCACTCAATTTAGCTTGCATTTGTTTAATATCTAACTCAAAATCAAATCCGTCTTTATTTCGGTAGGTTGGTGCATATAATACGACCTTTTTATCCAATGGCATGCCAATAGATTCTTTAATTTTAAGGATATCAGTTTCATTATTCTTTTTATAAAGTACATCATTTCTTGGGAAGCCAGAGTGAACAACCTCTTTTTCAAAATTAAATGCGTGACTAGCTGTTTCATCCATATATGGCGAAGGTGAAACAAGATAATCCCAACGCTTAATTCGTTTCATGAAATTATTCTGACGTCCTTTTGAACCATCTTTGAAATAAGGTTCATCAAATCCCATCGTTTTCATGAAGGTTCCATGTAACGATTGAACTTCAACTTGTCCTTTTCGTTTTGCATATTGGTTAGGGAGGTTAGTATTTTCAATAAAATACTTAGCTCGCGCCATGTAATACCAATACTTTTTACTGAAGTAGCGAACTCGTTTACCATTGCCGGTTATTGTTGTATTCGGATCCTTGAATAACCAGACACATTCATAATCTGGCATGTTTTCTTGGACATAATCATAAATGGCTTTTTCATTACCATTGAAATAAGCGCCCCAATAACTATCAAAGACAATCGTTTTCTTCTTTAAAGGTAATAAACGTTGTAGCGGGTAATATAGTGAGAAGTTAATTGCCCGTTTTCGTTTGGTTGCGTCCTGCTTATCCCACGATAATTTTTGGTTTAAAACCAAAAAATTGTTTTTTGTTTCGTATAATGATGTTCTTGCTAAATGATTTGTACGACTTTCTAGCGTTTCTACACGTTCTGGTTCAGTTGTAATTTGCGAACGAACAACTTGGTCAGCACTATAAAAATCAAGATAAAGATTATATTTTGCTGCCTTAATGAAACTGTCTTGTTGTTCATTAATTAAATTCAAATTAACGATTATTTGACCGTTATCATCGACAGTAACGTCATTAAATTGATATTTATATTGTTCCTCTTGATCGATTACACGTAAAACAATTTTTTCTGCTGAACTTTGAAACAATGTATTTTCAGCGATTAATCGTAGCCGACTATTATCTAACCACTGGACATCCATTAGTTTTGAAAAATGTGGTGCGATATTTAGTCCAATCATTTCCTTCATATTCTTTTGAACGAGTAAACTATATTGTGCTATTTCATATTCTTGCGGTTTATCAACATGTTCAAACTCATAGCTTAATTTCAATTCTTTTTCATCAATTAACTGGAGTCTTTTTTGTGTTACAGAACTTAACTCGGCTACTTCAGTTATTGAGAATTCAAATTTCACTTGATGTTCACTAACATTTATTTTTTGTCCACTAATTTGAGGCGCAATTTCATCATCACTATTTTCAGTAACAATTAACTTCGTACTTTCAGGATTATTTAACCATGTAGAGACCACTAATTTACTATCATTCACACTAATATCTTGAATTAGATTAGCTTGAACATTTTTTTCCGTCTTTATTTCATTTGCTGTCAAAGTCATCGCATTAAAAGCTAATGCCCAGTCAAAACTAAAATCAGTTTTAATTTGATAATCATTACCAGAAAAAATATTACTTATAAATTTACGCTTAGGATTAGCTAAAAATTCCGTCACATTAATATTTTTAACTTGATAATTAACTTGTATTTTCCAAATGCCGTTTCCTAATATTTTGTATGCCTCTTGTTGATCAAATGACATTCTAAAATAACGATAGTTACGGTGCTTAAATAAATGACGACGACGCTTGACGGTTTCTCGTTCAAACGTAATTGGCATTTCTTTCCCATTTATAATGTTAATCAAATTAACCGTAAATTTTTCGTCTAATTTTTTTGTAACTTTCAATTGATTGAGTTGCAACCAACCCTTAATAACTATCTCACTTGTCATTTCATCAGAAAAAACATTTAAGATTCGTTGTTCGAATTTTTGTGATTGTCCCACATCAACCGCTTTAGCAACATCTAAAGAGATAGCCGGATCTTCATATTGATAGCGATTATTTTTTTCAACAATTTTTCCAATATTTCTACGACGATAACTATATTTTTTTAAGTCTTTAATATTCCCCTGTAACACAGCAGCATATTGAATTTGATTTTTAATTGATAATTGCTTAAATAATTCTGGATTAATCGTTCTAATAAGTAGGACTGTAATTTTTTGAAATTCTAATATGTAATCTTCTTCCGATTCTCGAATATCTTGCATTGATAGCGGAATATCAGTTGTTAATAATTTCAGATCAAATGCATCCATAACATTTTGAGTTGCCCCATATTTTTTCATGTATGAACGCGTTAACTCTAGCATTTCCAATCGGTCTTTATAATGTTGAATATCATTACCTCGACTTTGAGTGATAGATTTGCTATCACCTTCACGCCAACGCCATTCGTATACAATATCAGTAATAATATCAATATGGTTAGCCAATAAATGAGCTGCCATCATCACAGGAATATCTTCATATAACATTCCCACAGGGTAGCGCAAATTATTGTCGATAAACAAATTTAATCGATAAACTTTATTCCATGAAGTTGTGTCATAAACTAATTCTGGGTGTTCTGCAATTGATGTTTCATAAACAGTATCTTTAATAGCAAATTTATGAATGTAAGAACGTGAACTACGTTTAGAATTAAATCGTTTAACTGCACCAGTTGCCAAGTCTGAATCAGTCATCTTTACCGACCCCATCAAAAGACTGTATGCGTCAACTGGTAATAAATCATCCCCATCTACGAAGGCAATATATTCTCCGGTAGCGGCTTCAATTCCTGCATTTCTAGCAGCACTAGGTCCAGCATTTTCTTTGTGAATTGCTTTAATATTGTCAAAAAGTGATACATACCGATCCATAATTTCGGCAGTCCCATCAACTGATCCATCATCAACTAAAATAATTTCTAATTGTTCATAACTTTGGTTAAGAACTGATTCAATACTTTCTTCAATGAACTCTTCAACATTGTATCCCAAAATAACAACTGAGAGTAATCCATTATTTTTTGTCATTATTAATTGTATTCTCCTTAACAATTCTTTTGTCCAAATATCTAATAATTATATCATTCCTATTTATAATAATATATTTTTTTTATATTACATTCCATGGTATTTAACTGTTCCATAACTTTTTGATCAGTATTAATAACCCCGTTCCATTCAAATAATGAATTGGCCTATCAGTCATATTCATGTATAATTAGAAGGCACAAAATATATTTTATAGGGGAGTTCTAAATTATGAAAATCAGTAAATTCATTGGGATCACATTACTGTTTACAGCACTTGGCTTAGGGATAGCCAGTCACAGTACATCTAGCTCTGTCTCAGCAAAAGTTAAACTATCATCTTCAAAATACATTGCACATGCGCCTGTTAGAATTAAAACGAAAGCTTATAATGTTTATGCTTACCCTCGAACTTTAAATTCAAAATCAAAGTTCATGCACTATGGTTCAAGTTATCATTCAACAACTTTTTACATCACAAAAACGATTAAATTATCAGATGGAAAATCATATTCTTGGCTAGTTAATGGTGCTGGAAAAGCGTATGGCTATATAAATACCAAAGCCACAACCGTTTATGCATCTCCCAAAACAGATAAATCAGATAGTAACCATACACCTGTTAGAATTAAAACAAATGCTTATAATGTTTACAGTTATCCAAGAGCATTACACGGTGCTTCTACATTTATGCACTATGGTACTAGTTATCACTCAACCACTTTCTACATTTCCAAAAAAATTACAACGGCATCAAATGTAAGCTACTCAAAACTAACATATAGTGACGGAACTTTGTATGGTTATGTGAATACTAAAGCATTAACGAATTACGAAACCGTTAAAGATATCAAAACTTCTTCATCAAAAACTAAATATCGTATCACGTCTGACATCTCTAACATTCATAACGCACCACTAAACACTATTTATGGAAATAAAACAACACATTATTCAAAAAATTACTTCGATACTGATTTATATATCACCAAAACAGAAACACGAACACAAGATGGCGCTAAATTTTCATATGTTAAAACTGGGAAAAACGATCTCGGTTGGATTTATAGTGGCTATTTAGCAGCCTGGACACCTGCTACAGATGTTCTTGTTGATATGCATGATGGTAGCCTAGATACAGGCAATAAATTAGCAAATACTGCGGCTACTAATTTCTATCAAAAAAAGCCTAATTATTCTTCAGTTGATGCAACAACAAAATCAGGTAGTACTTATAATGCAACTGGTTCAAAACAATTTAAAACAAATTATTTCTTAACTGCTTCATATAAATCAAGTGGTGATTGGGGTAATATACAAGGATTTGTTATCAATGGTCACTACCTTTATGCATCAATCTCAACTGATTCGAAAAAAGGAACTGGTAAGATTGTCCGTTTTGATACTGATAAGATGAACGCATTAAATCTAAATAATAGTAAGGGATTTGGAGAATTATGGCAGGCTTTTTACTACCTCCGTCAATCGCAATCTCTTAGCTACTACAAAGCAAACTACCCTGCTTCAACTTATAAAGGTAAATATAATTTCTATGTTTCTAAATATAATGCATACAAAAAATATGAATCTATCATTAAAGTCGGTCCTGAATTCATAATAGGCCATGGTCAATCTTTAGATTATAAAACAAATGGTTCAAATAAAGGTCTCTACATGTATCGTGATACAAGCTCAAAATCACTTACTGAATCCGACACAGTAACTATTCAACATATCAATTCGTCAACGCTAGCACCTGATAACTATACTAATATGCAATGGAACGATGGTTATGGTAATTTTATGCAAAGTAATAATTTAACTTTTGCAGATAACAATAACTTCTATTCATACACAATGATTGGTAGCGGATCTGGTTCAGCCGGTAAGTATATTCGAATTTGGAAGGGATCTATAGATGCCGACAATAAAGTCACCGTAAAAGTCGTTGGACAATTAGCCAACCGGGTGGGTGACTCTCCACAATCAATTGCTTATAGTTCAAAAACAAATAAAGTTTACCTCGTAACAGATGACGCTTTTGTCGCTGTTAACGCTTCGAAATTAACAGTTGATAATAATCATAACAGTGCCTTAACAACAAATGATGTTTCGTATACCCGTATCAATTCTTCACGAGAAACTGAAGGGATGCAAATCATTAACGGTTACGCCTACATGTTATTTAATAGAACACCTGAGTTAATTAAGTCAACAACAGCCGGTTATTAATCAACCATTGTTGTAACTATAGTTATCCTAAAAAATAGCAACTACCATTTTAAAAATGATAGTTGCTATTTTTTATTCTAAATTACTATGGCTCGCCTTCGCCTGATCATTTGATACGTTGTCTCTACGACTTACCTTCAGCACTAATGCATCCAGAGCAATATGCACACTTTGATCAAATAGCGTACTCAATAATTGGATTGACTTTACACTATTATCAGCTTTTGTTGCACCAGGCACAACGACAACTGAGTTAGATACTTTCGCTAAAGGAGACTCGCCGTTACTTGTAAGCCCGACTACTTTAACGCCAATTTTCTTAGCACTTTCAGTTGGTTCAAGTACACTCTTAGTTGTCCCAGAGCCAGAAACAGAAACTAGCACATCCCCTTCTGCAATTGACGGTGTAATTGTCTCACCAATTACAAAGACCGTATAACCGATATGCATTAATCTCATTGCGAATCCTTTTGCCATTAACCCAGATCGCCCAGCACCTAAGATAAAAATTCTTTTATCTTTCGTAATTAACTTCTCAGCACCATTTAATTGGTCATCACTAACTTTAGCAATGACCGCGTTAATTTCATCCATTATTTCATCAAGTAAACTCATTTAATAACCTCCATAAATTTTTTTGCCATATCTAATGGTTTCTCATTATTCATTATTTTACCACCAACAATGATTCTTTCCACGATACCTTGAACAGCCAATCTTTTTGCCTGTTCAATATCAATACCACCGGCAACCGCGATTTTTTTTATATTTGGAAATTTAGCATGGAATTCAGCCACCGCTTTTACGGCATCAAAATCTTGATCTTTCTTATCATGTGAGTAATGTAATCCAAAAATGGCTTCATCAAATTTTTGTAATTTTTCAATTTTCGTCTCATCTACTTCCAATAAATCTATCAGAATGTTTTTTTTCTGATTAACCGTTAATTCATAAACTTGTTCAATCGTATCAATTGACGAACTTGCCATAACCGTTAACGTATCCGCGTTAGCAGAGAATCCCTTTTCAAATTCATAAACACCCTCATCAATTGTCTTTAAATCAAATAATACTTCTGATTGATTAACTTTTTCCGTAACAGATTTTAACGCATTTATCCCATAATCTTTAATCAAAGAGGTCCCAACTTCGATGACATTGACAACACCATCTAAGTAGCTGACGCTCTCCATAAGGTCTTCTAACGTAACGCGATCAATAGCGACTTGTAATTTCATTATTCCTGTACGCCTTCCTTTTTATAAAAATCCTGTAGTTCTTTAGGTGTTGGGTAGCCATCATTATCACCTGGTGTCTGAACTTGAAGCGCACCAACTGCATTTCCTCGTAAAACGGCTGACTCCATAGATTTGTTTTCCAATAATGCTGTAATAACGCCTAATGCAAATCCATCGCCTGCACCAACAGTATCCACAACTTTATCCACTTTGAAGCCTTTAATCGTTTTCATACTACCATCTGAATTTTTGATAAATGCACCACTTGCACCTATTTTAACAATTACCGTTTTTGTCCGTTTGCCTTTTAAATAAAAGTCGGCAATTTCTTCTGGATTATCACTGCCCATCAGAATTTTTCCTTCTTCAACACCTGGTAAAACAACATCTGCATAACCTGCCAGTTCATTAACGGTCGCAACCATATAATCTTTACTTTTCCACAATGTTGGTCGTAAATTAGGGTCAAATGTAATGAATTTTTGGTTATCCACAAGGCGTGTTAATAACGTTCTAAATGTTTTTTCGGCCACATCTGAAATAGCTGGGAAAATACCAGACATATGCGCTATTTTAACATCATCTAAATTTATTGCATCAATTCGATCACTTGTTAAATGAGCTGCAGCTGACCCTTTACGGTAATTAAAAGTCTCTGGGTCACCCGTTGATACGAGTTGTTTCAATTGATGCCCCGTCCAATGATTTTCACTTTCGCTAATATAATCGATACCCACACCATGTCCTGAAATAATACTCTTCGCGTATTGGCCAAAAGGTTCTGTTCCAACTCGAGAAACATATTCAACATCATGCCCTAAGCGTTTAACTCCGATCGCTACGTTTAATTCTGCGCCACCTAATATTTTCACATAATTAACTGATTCTGATAAGCTTTGATCCATATCTTTTGAGGCAAATGTAATGATTGGTTCGCCAATTGTTATAACTTCACTCATTATATTTTCTTCCCTTCATGTCTCTTAATTTTAACCGAAAAAGTAATAAACTAAAACTTCATTAATAATTGAAACAAACCACATGATTGGAACACCTCTTTTTAATAAATCTTTTGATTGAACTTTCATATAATCAAGGCCCCAAACATTCCATGATTGCGTGATTCCTGTTGAAACAGCAAGAAGCGCAGGCACATAGAGAAGTGGTAATAAGAAGGCATCATTGAACAACCCGGTTCCCGAAAGAACCGCTGCAGTTGCAGCTCCAGCACCCCAAACATGTAACGGACCTCTGAATAACGCGAGCGGTGCTAATACTCCAAATACAATAGCAAGGATTAAATGGTCATGCGGTAATATCAGACTAAATACATGTTGAAACCTAACAGCGTTCAACTGAGCAGCACCAGCAAACATCACTAACGCCATTAAAAACATAATCAATCCTGCGATATCACCAATCGCTTTTTGAATCGTACTATTCAAGAAGTCGACGAAATTTTTATATCCTTTCATATTTCCAGTAACAGCTATCGCAAACAATGTTGCTAAAGTTAATCCTGGAATAGCATCCCAGCCGAAAATCATATTCATAACGACCGGAATAATTGGTGCAACAAATGCAATTTTTGGTATGGGGCGACTTTCAGAATTTTGTTGTGTCTCACCAATAATTTTTAGATTTGAATCAACATTTTCTTGAGTAAATTTCTTGCGATGTAAAACTAAGAAAATAATTACCGCGATTAATTGAACTGTCATTGCTGTCCAACCGAAGATTAAGTATTGTCCGCCGTATACGGCATTTGGAAAAAATGCTTTAATTTGATTGAATAAAACAACATTAATGTACATTGGTGCCCCAATTGACATGACAAATGCAGTAAGTGCGATGTCTCTTGGAATACCTAGGGATAACATGATTGGTAATAAGATAACCCCTATCGCAATCACAGATCCCACTCCGTATGCGCTTACAAAAATAAACGCTGTTACCAAAACAATTAAAATAGCTGCTATTAATGGTCGTTTTTTCCCAACTTTTTTTGTTGCTTCTGAAATTGCAGGCGCAATCCCACTATCAACAAGAACCCTTCCGAACCATGATCCAAATGCAATATAGATAATTGTCGGTCCATAATTCAATGCTGGTTCAGCAAATACTTTTTGAACTGCCTTATCGAATGGAATTTGTCCAATGATAGACCATAAAATAGCCATTACGAAGAACCCGACCATGATGTTTCCACCCTTTAAAATATAAATAATAAATCCTACAAAAGTGATTAATAATAAAATCGGTATTAGGGTTGCCATAAGCTAGTCCTCAATTTCTTTTTTTAATAACACTATCTGGGATTGAATTAACGCTTTGTTATCCATCGGATATTCAAGAGCGAAAGCCACTTTTTTTGGTAGATGGGCTAAAATAGCTCGCCAATCAAACATTCCTTCATCTAAATTTTTCGACGTCATTAAGTTTCCAGCATTATTAATAACGTTTTTCAAATGGATATAGTCCGTGTATTGTGAAAGCTCATCTGCACTCTGAATAGCATCTTGTTTCGTAAAAGCCCAATTACCAAGATCATAAACATAACCAACAGGCACATTTTGTCGTTTAGCACTTTCTAAAAATGTCGTTAATGCCTTAACACTGCCACTTAATGCAGTTTGATCATTTTCAACATTCATTGTTATTTTGTCTAAAGGAAATTCACTAAAAGCCTGCTTTAAATCTCCAGTAAATGCCGCAAAATTTCCAATATTAAATTTAATTTTTTTGATTCCCATAATTAAACCTTCTTGAAAATAAGTAACTAATTTAGGGTTTAACGTGCCATTGTCTAAAAAAACTTGATCAGGAACACTATAATTAACAATTAATCCGTATTGTTTTGCTTTTTTTGCAACTTTGGGTAATTCACTATCTAAATCTTTAAAATATTCACGTCTAACTTCGATACCGTCAACACTTAATTTTGAAACGCGATCAACCAATTCATCCTGTTTAATTCCATTTTCTACATCATTCTCAAAAATCCATGTATTTAAAATAACTGTCATCATTTTTCCTCCAATATTAATATTTATTGAGTTTCTTTACCCTATTCATTAATGTCTCAAAATTCATGTCCTCGAATTTTTCTGCATTTTTATTATCAAAATTTTCTCGTTCTATCTCGTTAAAATTTTCTGCTAAGTAATATGCCGTCAAATAGGCTGCAAGGTAATTCTTAGCCGTTTTCACCATGTTTTCATCCTCAAACTTAGCCTCTACAGTTGTAGAGGCAAAGCCCAACGCAAATTTATCAACATCTAAAAAAGTTCTTTTATCCATTTTTAGCGCCTCCAATTCATTATCTATTAACAAGTTAGGTAAACGTTTACATGGATAGTATATATGCAGTATTCCATAATTGCAAGTCTTAAATATAAATATATATTTCTAAACAAGGTAAACGTTTACTCCAGTAAGGTATCTAGCCTGTTTATTTTTTTAACTTTAAATTACATTTTAAGGACAATAAAAAAAGACTTACCCTTGAGCAAGTCTTTTCCATATTAGTATCTACTTAAATTCAGCAGGTATAATTATTTTTTTATTTTTCGTATTTGTTTCACCATTTAATTCATTCAACAATAATTCTGCTGCACTAGCACCTAGTAAAAAAGGATTTTGATTAATCAACGAAGTTCCTGAATTAATCGCTTTTATGACTTCAGTATCTGAAAATCCCGTTACCGCTACCCGTTGATTGACCATGAATCCATCAGCGATAATTTTAGGTAGTAAGTAAAGCAACCAACGTTCCTTCAACGCAAATACAAGCGTTCTTTTATCATCACGTATTAATCTATTTTTCAGTTCAGCATATGTTTGATTTAATTTTGTATCACCATCTATAACCTCAATCACCTTAGTGTCTGGACTGACCGAATTAATTCCGTTATACCGCTCTTCCCGAGTTGAAATACCTGTCACTTCACCAGTAATGATAATGACTTGATCAAATCCTTGATTTAGATAATATCTTGTTACTTGTTGGCTAATATCAAAGTTATTTGTAACAACATTAGCTAAACTAGAATCAGAAAGTTCACGATCAACAATAACAATGGGCATGTCTCGTCTAACCGCATCCCTTAAATCGGCTTCTTTTCTAAGTATTGGTTGCATGATTAGTCCATCAAACGATTTTTCGCCAATAATTTTAAGGATACCTTGTTCTTTATATTTATTAGAATCGGAATCAAATAAAACCGCTGTATAACCTTGTGCATCTAAAATTGAGCTAATACCTTTAAACATTTCTGTGGCAAAATAATCATCCACATCTGAAACAATTGTAGCAATCATTCGACTTTTTTTTGTAATCATCTGTCTAGCCGCGTCATTAGGGACATAGTTTAATTCTTTAATCACATTTTGGACTTTCAATGCTGTCTCTTTAGACATACGCTCTGTTTTACCATTCAAAAAACGTGATACAGTTGCGATTGAAACATCTGCCTTACTTGCAACATCTTTTATATTCGCTTTAGTAGCCATTTTTTCATCCATTCATTAATTATATTATTTCGTCTAGTTTTCCTTTTATTCCGTTGCTAAACTATCTATATATTACCATACTGCTCAATTTATTAGAAAATACCTCACTAAAATAGTAAATAAAAAGGATAATTCTACTTAAAATTCAGAATTATCCTTTTTATTTATTATTTTCACGTTCCGCTAGTTCGAGGTAACGATTGTACCAGATATCTATATATTCTTTAGAAAATGGCCCTTTCCCGTTATCTATCCAGTCCACAAGTGTTCGGACGTTATACTTCAATATCTTATCGATATCGTCAGAATATTCCCATTTTTTCCCGTGTTCTGCATATTCATCTACATCCAATAACCGTTTCTCACCATCTGGGAAAACTTTGACATCTAAATCATAATCTATATATTTCAAAGCTTCCTTATCTAACGTGGCTGGTGAAGCCAAATTACAATAATAAGAAACGCCGTTATCACGTATCATGGCTATAATATTAAACCAATAGTGTTTATGAAAAAAGATAATTGCTGGTTCTCTGGTCACCCATCGCCGGCCATCTGCTTCGGTCACCAATGTATGATCATTACACCCAATAATCATATTCTCACTTGTTTTCAACACCATCGTATCACGCCATGTTCGATGCAAACTACCGTCGTGTTTATAACTCTTTATGGTAATGAAGTCGCCCTCTTTAGGCTCCTTTGACTGATTACTCATCTCTACCAAAACCCACTTTCTAAACACGTAGTGCATTTTACATCGATTGCATGAATATTATACCAAAAAAAGAACTATTTTACTAAAATTTATTTGAAGAAAGGCTGATATATTTGTCCCAAATTTTTTGTTGTACTTTAGGAACTGCAATCTGGTCAAAATCTTTTTCAAGTATGAATTCGCCAGGAAAATAACTTAAGTCAAACGATTTACTTTTCACGGTAAATAATTCAATTAACCATTTTTGATGGGTAAAGGTATGTTTTACGACGGAACCTTCTAATGCTGAAAAAATCAACTTATGGTTCAAATTATCTTGGCTCCATTGGCCTAATTTTATAACTAAATCATCCGTTAATAACACGTCTCCTGGTTTGTCTTCCAGTTCTTCCAGCTTAATTAAAGGAAACGCTAATAAATTTGCGAGCATCCCTTTACTAGAACGTTTCTCAAATAAATACCCTTTTTTTGTTTCAATTATCAAAGCAATATAGGGCATTTCAACTGGTCGCGGCTTCTTTGATTTCACTGGATAATCAAGTTCTTTACCATCTAAATAAGCTTGATTAAACGACTTAACTGGAGAATGTTCAGAATCTGGATTCTTAGCACTCATGTAACTTGAACCCAAATCCATGACAGCTTGGTTAAAGTCTCCAGGTCTTTCTTTAGAAATAATTTGTTGAATGACTTTTTCAAAAATAAGTCGGGTCTGTGGTTTCGCAATATCATCTTCTATCTCAAATAAGCGTGAAAATACACGAAAAGCATTACCATCAACGGCAGGAACAACTTCGTTAAAAGCAATACTTGCGATTGCTCCGGCAGTATATGGCCCAATTCCAACTAAATTTTGCAGTTCCTTAGCTGTTTGCGGCCATTGCCCAGAATAATCTTGAACAACTTGTTTTGCTGCTTTTTGCATGTTTCGAACTCTTGAATAGTAACCGAGTCCTTCCCATGCTTTTAAAATACGTTCTTCTGGCGCATTAGCAAAATTTTCAACACTCGGAAACCATTCCATAAATCGTTCATAGTACGGAATAACCGTATTTACTTGTGTTTGTTGGAGCATAATTTCTGATACCCAAATATGGTAGGGTTCATGGTCTCTGCGCCAAGGAAGATCCCTTTTTTCACTATCATACCAAGTTAACAATGCCTCTTGAAAAGCTGTGATTTTTGCGTCATCCCACATTATCATTCAAGCGCCTCATCTTGTTCTTTCAGCTCAATATATTCATTAATATCATCAAACTGAAACCCTTTTTGAAATAGCCCCTGTTTAACTTTCATGGCGCGCTGACTACCTTCCAAGCGACGTTGCCGTTTCCAGACTTTATCCCCTTGTTTAACAAGTGCATCCCATTCGGCTTCGGGATCAATTTCAAGTTCTAAGGCATCCATTATTTGTGAAATGTCATCAGACTTAAAGCCTTTAGTCATTAATGCCTGACGAACCTTGTTCTTTAAATTACTAAACGATTGATCGTGGTAATGCTTAACTAATTTTTCGGCGACTTTAATTCCATTTTCTAATTGGTCATCAACTGGAAATTCTTCTAAGGCTTCATCAATACTTTCAGCTGCAACACCTTTTAATCGTAACTTTTGGCGAATGACTGTTGGTCCTTTATCCGACGTGTGCATCATTGTTCTAACGTAACTTTTAGCATATTCAAGATCATTTACTAATCTAAATTCATATAACTTTTCGATTGTTTCTTCAATCGCGTCTTCCGTAATTTCATGTTTCTTCAAATAATCCTTAATCTCTTTTACGGTTCGCATTTGCGTTGATAAATAGTTTAACGCTTTTGAATACGCTTTTGAACGATCATCTGCATCAGCAATTTGTTTAATTAATGCCTCATCTAATTCCATCCCTTTAGCAAGATGAAATGAAATAAGAACTTCTTCCCCAATTGGAAAAGCATATTTTTCATCCAGAAAGACATTATATCGTCCAGCACGTTTTTGTGTGGTTATTTTTGTGATTTTTTTTGTCATATAGACTCCTTTAAATGCTTATCTTGTTATTATATCTTTGAACTGCCAAAATGCCAATATTCCTGTGTTATAATAAGAAAAAAGCAATAAGGAGTTTATAAAAATATGTCAGACAATCAAGAATTTGGATCAGAAATTGAAGCCGGTTCACGTTTTCCTTTAACTATTAAACGCTTAGGTATTAATGGTGAAGGCATCGGCTATTACAAACGTAAGATTACATTCGTACCTGGTGCTCTTCCAGACGAAGTCGTTGTAGCAGAAGTCACTAGTGTTGCAGATTCTTATATCAACGCTAAAATTCATAAAATTCGTAAACAAAGTCCTGTTCGCGTTGAACCAAAAGACGCAACATACAGTGAAGTCGGCGGAATTGAATTAGAACATTTAAACTACAAAGGCCAATTAGCTTTCAAAAAAGATGTTATCGTACAATCTTTAGAAAGATATAAACCGCGTGGTTATGAACACTATGATTTAAAAGAAACTATCGGTATGCAAAATCCATATGAATACCGTAATAAAGCGCAATTCCAAGTTCGCGAAAAAGATGGTCACGTCATCGCTGGACTTTACAAACCAAAGAGTCATGATTTAGTAGACTTAAAAGAATTCAGTACGCAACGTCCTACAACAATGCTTGTTATTCGTCACGTTGTTGCGTTATTAGAGGAACTCGGAATTCCTATTTACAATGAAGAAGCTAAATCAGGTATTATCAAAACGCTTGTTGTTCGTGAATCTTTTGATACCGGTGAGGTTCAATTAACCTTCATCACAAACTCGGCAAAATTACCTAAGAAACGTGAACTAGTTATGCATATCTTAGAAGAATTACCTATGGTTACTTCTGTCATGCAAAATATCAACAAAGGTGAAACATCACTTATTTGGGGTGACGAAACCATTAATATCGCTGGCCAAGACTTCATCATGGAACGTCTTGGTAAAATGAAATTCAAATTATCAGCACGTGCTTTCTTCCAATTAAACCCAGTTCAAACTGGCGTTTTATACGATGAAATCAATAAAGCTCTTAACTTAGATAAAAATGAATCATTAGTTGATGCTTACTGTGGTGTTGGTACCGTTGGCCTTTATGTTGCCCATGGTGCTAAAGAAGTTCGCGGTATGGATACAACACCTGAAGCGATTGAAGATGCACGAGAAAATGCTGTTCTATCACATCAAGAAAATACCACATATGAAGTTGGTAAAGCTGAAGATATCTTACCTAAATGGTTGGAAGAAGGTTTCGTACCTGATGCCCTAGTTGTTGATCCACCACGTACTGGTTTAGATGATCAATTAATTGAAGCCATCAATAAGAGTCGTCCTAAAAAATTTGTTTATGTATCATGTAATCCATCGACACTCGCAAAAGATTTAGAATTGTTAACAAAATCATACCGCGTTGATTATATTCAACCCGTTGATATGTTCCCACAAACATCAAAAGTTGAAGCCGTCGTTAAATTATCACGTCGTTCTTCAGGAAAATAAAGCAAAAAAAGAAGCCATAAAATGGCTTCTTTTTTTGCTTTAACTATTCGTTCGACCAACTAAGACGCTACCATAAGCCCAATAGGTCTTTCCTGTTTCAATAACTGTAAAACGGTACATATATGAATCTTCTTTACCATTTTCTTTAATTGTAGCCATGCAATCTACATTAACTGCTTTACCTCTAATTGTAGCATCACTTGCTCTTCCTGTTGTTACTGATAAATATGCTGAATTATAAACATGATTATGCAAGTAGTAAGTGCTTGTCGTACTTACGGTTCCAGTCTGTTTAAGTGACTTATAAGTAATTGATTGATTAAATGTTAAGGCCTTTGAATAAACCCAATATTTATTTAATCCTGATTTAATTTGATACCAAGTTGTTCCTTGGCTTCTATTTTCTGCTCGAGCTAATAATTTCACTGTTTGCCCAGTTAATTGTGTTGAAGAACCATAGTTAACCGTATTATCAGTAGAGTTCTTAACTGAGTTATAAAGCATATATTTATTACTATTAACTTTTGCAGTTTCTGAACCAGATGCACTATGCATTTCTAAATTAACTAGTGCATCCTTATTGACTGCTCCTGTGTAAACCCAATGATCATCTGAACCAATTTTAATACGATACATCGTTGATTTAGCACCATTATAATCAGTTATAACGGCTTTTTGATTAATTGTATATGTTCTATTTTTATAATTGGCTGAATCACCTGTCTTTTTAGATAGATAATCTGAATTGTATACATGATCATGTAACTGATATGACTTACCATTAAATTTAGCTGAAACATTCATTGGTGAGTAACTTACTTTTCTTAATTTTAAGGCGTCACTATAGATCCAATATTTTGTGGATGTCCCTTTAACACGGACGCGATACCAAGTAGTGCTACCATTTTTAACACCACGCATATCTGCATACAATGTTTTACCGCTTAACTTGCTGCTTGAACCTTTATCGACTGCGCCGACCGTCCCTTTAACATGGTTATAAAGACGGTAACTTGTATTATTCATCTGAACAGTTTCTGATCCAGCTGCACTGTGATATGCGACCTTCACACCTAATTGTGTGTAGTATTCTTTGATTAAATCATACAAGTCTGACATTGAATATGACTCATTAAACCATTTATTACCAGATTCGCTATAGTAACCAACTGGATCACCATGATCAGTTGCACCTAAATACTTACTGACATCTGCATGTGCCCAAACTGTTGCGCCCGCTCCATGATTGCTAGCAGTTGCTAAACTTGGTTTCAACCCATATTGTTGTAAAATATAGGCAGTATAGTAGGCGGCATTATTAACTTCTCGTGCAAATGCCGACTTGCTATGAACACGCGTTTCTTCAAATTGCACGAAACGTTGGTTACCTTTAGGACCAGAGCCCCATGACATGACGTTCGTTTTTGCAATATTAATAATATTATGATCGTCAACAAAACTGTGCACAAATGCATTACCATAATTGGCTTTCATAAAAGCCATTTCACCATATATGGTAGATGATGGGTTAGCTGTTTCATGAACAACAACACCTTCTGGTTTACCTTGACGATAAGTCATATCATCGGTTGGAAAACCACCCCAGATAGCACTTGTAATCTCATTTGGTGCAATATGTTGAGAATGTATATAATTATTTACCTTTGATGAAGCCGAAACTGATTGATTCATTAATCCAGCCGCTACAATCCCCAAAACAATGGCAAAACCCATTACTATTTTTTTCTGCATTTTCAATAACTCTCCTATTTTTTTATTGCTATCCCTTAGCAATATTAGTTCAACAACCTAATAAATTAATGTTTATTAATGGCTCCCTTATAGACCCAATGATTAGTAGATCCAATTTTGACTCGGTACATCGTTGATTTAGACCCATTGTAATCAGTAATAATCGCTTTTTTATTAATTGTATAAGTTCTATTATTATGTGTTTTTGATTGACCTGTCTTTTTAGATAAATAATCTGAATTATAAACATGATTATGTAACTGATATGATTTATTATTAAAATTTCCTGTATTTTTTACTGTAGAATAACTTGTTTTTCTTAATTTTAATGCTTGTTTATAGATCCAATACTTCGTTGATGTGCCTTTAACTCTTACTCGATACCAAGTTGTGCTACCTTCTTTTACGCCACGCATGTCCGCATAGACTGTCTTACCTGTCAACTTAGCAGCCGCACCTTTATCACGACTACCTGCTGTTCCTTTAACATGATTGTAAAGACGGTAACCAGTATTAGCTACTTTGACTGTTTCAGAACCGGCTGCGCCATTATAAGCGACTTTAACGGTATTATCTAAACTAGCTAAATTATATCTAGAAATTAAGTTATTTAATTTTTTACCGTAGGCACTACTTGTCGAGTATTTTAAACTCAATGATGCTGTTGCTTTTTGATAAGTACTAGCTTTTTCACGCCATGTACCTGAGTAATACTTAGCATCCCAACTTACACCGTTACGTAAATGGTTGGCATAATCTTGAATAGATGCTTTAGCATTTGGGTATTTTTTAAATTTAGACACCGCATAATAAGCTTTCCCTTTGCTATTATATTCCAATGATTTAACTGAATATGATTGTCCCTTATAGGCACCCTTCATACCAAAAAAATTATTAGCCTTTTTTGCCAACGTACTTTGACCCCAAGAAGATTCAAGAATCATCTGTGATAGCATCACTGATGGATACAAGTTTTTATCTTTTGACACTGCTTGAATCGTTGGTCCATTCTTTTCAATGAGAGCCTTTGTTTGGGCAGTCGTGGCTGCCGTAACTGTTGATTCATTTTTACTTTGATTCCCAATTGGTAAGTTTATTGAGCTAAATCCCGTAATAGCAACAAATGTTACCGTAACTAATTTTGTTAACAACTTTTTATTTTTCATATTTCCCCCTATTTTTCCGAAATTATCAGCTTTAATTATATCAAATTTGCATGTCTAATAACGCCTTTTTCCGTTACATTATGATTACAATTAGTAACGCATAATGCCTCTATTAGTATGCGCCCAACTACACGTTTTTTTGATAATTGAGTCGTCAGGTGATTCATCAGAATACCCTTTCAACGTGTAGATGGCTAATAAATGCTTAACTTCCTTAATGAAATCTATTTTATCCACATAGGTATCACGTCTGTTCTGAACTAAAGATAAGATAGCATCATGATATCTAAATTGGGGTGTTGGATTTTCAAAACCAAGTTCTGCAGCTATTTTACTGGCCAAAGAAACTTGAATATCTGTAAAAAGATGCGCTAAATTTAATTGCTTTAGAAATTGCGAATACTTACTTTGAACTCTAATTCTTAATCCATTGTTGAAAAATAAATCAGTTCCATTTTCTACATCGGAAATATTAGCAAGATGGTGTCCTGCCGTCCATGAGGCATCCCGTTTTGATGGCCCACTATCTGGAAATAACTGATACATACCACATGTGTAAGGTAGAGCTTGTTTCTTTTCAACTAATGACACAATCGCACGCATTGCGACAAAAGTTAGAATTTTTTCATTAATCAAGCGATTCACAAAATTTGTTGTTGTGTATTTACATAATAAAATATCTTTATGCTTATCAAAAATAATGGATCGTAAATCATCCCGTCTGTGTGTTATATGGTGAATATACAAAGTTGTCTCCATGTTCACTTGATAGTTATCCGTTACAATTCCATGTTCTGTAAAAAAATGATCATCCGTAACGTCTATTATTGGATGATTCTCCAACAAGTTTCGCCAATATTGAGACCCAACAGTCAATAAGCGTGTTTCTGGATAATCTATAATTTCTTTAAAATCCCGTTCTAATTCATTCTCCAAGTTCAATAGCCTACTCCTTTTCTTACTTTCATTTAACAACTTATCCTATGTTACAGATTTAATTGTAACTAATCTTGTGTGAACTTAAGTCTAATTGTTAAGTTTATCTTAAGAAAATTAATAGTCTACCTTTAATTCTTAAATGCTCATCAAAAACCCATAAATACGCTCATTTCGTCGTCTATTTTAAAATTGAATAACCTCGTATTCTAATTAAGAACCTTGGCCAAGGGATCTTAAAAGAAACGAGGCAACTCTACTAATATGTCAAATCAAATAAACCCAGGTCTAGCTTTTCTACTGAAAAATGACCGTGAAAAACTTATCTTTGGTGTTCTAAAAAGAATGTCGATTAATCAATCGCATGCTTCATATGACGATTTCGTACAAGAAGCACGATTAGCATTCAGCGCTGCATATGACCAATACCCTAAAACTATTGAAGATAATGAACAAACTTTCATGGTTTACGCCTATCAACGTGTCTACTGGCGACTTCTTGATTTAATTAATCGACAATCTAATCAACAAACGCATTTAGAACCTAATAAGGATGATTCAACTAATCCAACTGATTCCATCATTGATTTAACCCTCCAAACACAAGATACTATCGCTGAAAAATTATTTACAGAACACCTTTTTAAATCACTCTATGACCTCTGTTCAAACGCCGAACAACATTATCTAGTCGATTGTTATATTAGACACAAAACAGTCACAGAAATTGCTGCCAGTCATCATGTTAGCCGTCAAACAGCCTATAACTGGCGTAATAGCGTCGGTCGGAAAGTACTTTTAGTCATTGCTCAAATGAATCAAGAATAAATATCAGTATTTGCTTTACAAAATGGTTAACCGATTCTTTATTATCTATGTAAGGCGTCGCGGCACTTATCAAATATAGACACACAAAGGAGAACATATATGAGTAAAACTTGGGTAAAAACAAACGTTATCGTTGAGGGATTAAGTTCTGACGGCTCTGAACGTAAACGTTCATTCGCTAACATTACTGAAAATGCCTCTAACGAAGCTATTGCACAACTCGGCGCTACAGTTGCTTCATTAACTGGTGATAACACCGTTAAAATGACCATCCGCACAGAATCAAGTCTTTTAGCTTAATCAAACCTAAGGAGGAAATTATATGAAACAATTAGATTTAGCATTTAAAAATGAAGCGGGTAAAACGCGCCATATGAAATTACGTTACGTTAATACAGATTTAGATCCAGCAACCGTTAAGAAAGCCATGGATGACATTACAGGTTCTGATTTATTCCATCGTGATAACGAAAAAATGTTCGTAACCCCTATCTCAGCACAATTTGTTGAAACCATTGAAACACCAATCTACACAAACGATTTAGTTTAACCGTAAAAGCCAACTTAATTGTTGGCTTTTTTTGTACCCTCATAGCACCTATCAATTGCCTTTTAACATCATATTGGCTATTCTAAAATTTAGGGGGATTGTAATGAATAAAATAGAAGATAAAAAAATGACGTTTTTCACGGTTTTCTTGTTAGGAATTAACGGTATTATTGGATCGGGGATTTTCTTATTATCTGGTAAAATTTATAATGATATTGGACCACTCAGTATCTTTACAATTATCGCTGCAGCATTAGCAGTCACCATGATTGTGCTCTGTTACGCAACACTAGCAAGTAAATTTTCGGAAGATGGTGCGGCTTGGTTATATGCCTATAATGCATTCGGTAAATTTACTGGTTTTCAAGTTGGTATATTTACTTGGATATTAGGCGTAGTGACTTTGTCAGCCGAAATTGCTGCGTTACTAACTGTCTTAAAAATACTTTTTCCAGCATTACAACAAACGCTTATTTATGATGTTTCAGCAATTGCCTTAGTCATTATTCTAGGCATCATTAATTATTTTGGAACAGCTATTCTAGATTTCGCAGACAATCTGTCTTCTGCAGCTAAAGTATTTATCATGTTACTCTTTATTATTGTCGGTGCTTTCTTCATTAAGGATGCTCATTTTACGCCCATGATTCCGACTGATATTCACAGTAACACTCAGTTATTTACGAAATTTAATACAGCATTTGGTGTCATTTTTTATATGTATACTGGCTTTTCATTTTTACCGATTGCTGCTGCTAAAATGGATAATCCGGAAAAGAATATTCCGAAAGCACTATTAAGCGTTATTGCAACGGTGACTTTATTATATGTTTTACTTCAAACGGTTGCCGTGGGTATCCTTGGCCCTAACTTAGGATCGTACTCATTACCAATTGCTGCGGCATTCAAAAGTATCTTTGGTCAGTGGGGTTATATGATCATTATCATTGGGATGTTGATCTCTATTCTTGGGGTTGCCATCTCAGTATCATTCAATACACCTATTGTGGCTGCATCGCTAGCAAATGAACATCAGCTTTTACCAAAAATAATCGGTAAGCAAAGTAAACACAATACACCGGTTATCGCAATCATTGTGACATCTATCACAAGCATCCTCCTGCTACTTAGCGGTAGTTATTTATTCTTAGTATCATGCATTGTCTTTGCATCGTTTGTCCAATATGTACCAACAATTCTAGCAACATTTAAATTCAATAATGATCCAAATTTACCAAAAGGTTTCAAATTACCAGGTGGTCCAATTATTCCAAGCCTTGCATTAATTATCTCACTTTACTTACTGTTAAGTTTTAATTGGAAAATCATCTTATTCGGCGTTATCGTGTTAGTACTAGGGTGTTTACTCTACTGGTTTGATAACCGAAAAAAATAACCATTGATTTTGAAAGTTCAAAACCAATGGTTATTTTTCTATTAAATTTTGTAGATATTCATGACTTTCCAACATTTCGCGACAATCATTTTGATTTTCTAAATCAATTTCGTAAATAGTCGTTGCATTTGGATTAAGCAAAGGATATGCTAACTTCCAATCAATCTTGCCTTTTCCTAAAGTTAAACTATCATGAAATTTACCCATTGAATCGACTAAGTGATAATGGACGATATTTGGCATTAACCGTTTCAAACTCGCTTGTAAGTCAGTATTACTACCTGCTTGTTTAATAAAGGCATGCGATGTATCAAATGCTAAGCGATACCCTTTTTGTAGAATAAACTGATCCATCTCTTCAGACCCATAATAAAATAAATCAGAAATCGAATTCTCAAACATGACGTTATTTTGTCCATATTTTTGATAATAATCCATCCGATTAAATAACGCTGATTCCGCAACCTCAAAATTAGGATATTCAGCAATAATTGTTGGCGTTTGTCGATTATATGAACCATGAATGAGGGTTTGAATTGATTTATCTTTTGCGAGCTGAATCAATGTCTCAGTACTTTCTCTAACAAAACGATATAACCTAGGATCAGCTGTTTCGGAAACGGCTAATTCAACAGATTGTTCACCAACCTTCATTGGATGATGCATGACAATCTTCTTCGTAGTTGCCTTCACCTCATCAATCTCATCTGATAATCGTTTTAATCCATCTCCAGAAACATCAAATTCATTTAGATAGAATTCAAAAATATCTGGATTATGTTGTAACCGATCATGGAGTTGAATTGGGTCAGTTCCCGCCTTTAATCCTAATGGTATTGTCATTTGAATCATCTCCTTGGTACTATGTTAGCATTAAATTGGGTGAAAATAAAAAGGAGTGACTTCTAATGATTCAATTTCTCAAATCACTAGAAAACTCCCCTTTTCTATACTTCAATTTTAGCCATAAATTCATGTAAAGCATCTTGCCAACTTGGTACTTCAAATCCCGTTGCTTTAACTTTACTCAAATCCATAACTGAATGTCTAGGTCGGTATGCCTTTTGTGGATATTCTTCAGACGTTACTGGACTTATTTCAACTACTTCATCCTTTAAAATCTCACTAGCAAATTCATACCAAGTACATGAATTATCATTAGAAAGCTGATATAACCCATAAGGAATATTTTTTTGAACTGCATATAACATAAAATCAGCCAGCGTTCTAGTCCAAGTTGGCCGTCCAACCTGATCACTAACAACAGTCAGATGATCATGAGTTTTAGCTAAGTTTAGCATCGTATAGACGAAGTTCTTTCCATATTCGCCAAAAACCCATGATGTACGGATAATATAATACTTACTCATTATTTTAGCAACGGCTTCTTCTCCAGCTAACTTCGTCCGACCATATTCATTTTTAGGCGCAGTGGGTGTTTTTTCTGTATACATTTGATCATTAGTCCCATCAAATACATAATCAGTACTAATGTAAACTAACGTAGCACCCACAGATTCTGCTGCTGTGGCAATATTCTGAGTACCTATAACATTAACTTGTTCATTAATAGCTTTACCAGGTTCTTCTTCAGCATTATCAACAGCTGTATAAGCTGCACAGTGGTAGACAATTTCTGGGCGATTATCTAAAAAATAATTATTAACTGCTTTTGAGTCAGTAATATCTAAATCTTTAGAACCAGTTCCTGTATATACAATCTTTTTTTCATCTAATAAATGACTTAATTCTGTTCCTAATTGACCATTTACACCCGTAATTAATATTTTCATAATTAGCTCCTTCAAAAAAAGAATGGACTTAAGTCCATTCTTAGTTATTATTGTCCATTTTTTGCATAATTTGCTTCAACTGCATCTTTCTCAGCTTTCCACCAATTTTCATTATTTCGGTACCAATCAATCGTATCTTGTAATCCTGATTTAAAATCAGTAAATTCAGGATTCCAACCAAGCTCTTCACGTAATTTTGATGAATCAATAGCATATCGTAAATCGTGTCCTGGGCGATCTTTAACGACATCATAAGCATCTTTAGGTTGACCCATTAATTCTAAAATCAACTCCAAAACAGCCTTATTATCTTGTTCACCATCCGCACCAATCAAATAAGTTTCACCAATACGACCCTTATTTAAAATAGCCCAGACAGCACTTGAATGATCATTAGTATGAATCCAATCGCGAACATTTTTACCAGAACCATATAACTTAGGCCGGATTCCACTCAAAACATTAGTAATCTGTCTTGGAATAAACTTCTCAATATGTTGGTATGGTCCATAATTATTGGAACAATTTGAAATTGTTGCCTGTAAATTGAATGAACGCACCCATGCACGAACTAATAAATCTGATCCAGCCTTTGTTGATGAATATGGACTGCTTGGATTATAACGTGTTTCAGGTGTGAATTTTTCACCTTCACCTTCCCCATGACCGGGTAAATCTTCGCGTAATGGTAAGTCTCCATACACTTCATCAGTTGAAACATGATGGTAGCGGACATTGTATTTACGACAAGCTTCTAGCAATGTATATGTTCCGATAATATTAGTTTGAATAAAAGGTGATGGATCTTTTAAAGAATTATCATTGTGACTTTCTGCAGCGTAATGTACTACCGCATCTGTTTTGCTAACAAGTTCATCAACTAGTTTAGCGTCAGTAATATCTCCCACTACTAGCTCAACACGATCAGCAGGTAGTCCAGCTAAATTTTCTTTATTTCCTGCATAAGTTAATTTATCTAACACGGTAATGTGAACATCTGGGTGGTTATTAACCACATAATGGACAAAATTAGAACCAATAAATCCGGCCCCACCTGTTACAATAATATTTTTCATTTAAAAACACCTCTCCTATTTAGATTTCTCCATACACAAACGGATTGTCTTTTTCAAACTCTGTAAACGTTGGTTGTGCAGCATCTTTTTCAGATGTAATTGCTTGGTCAAAATCAATAGGCCAATCAATATTTAGTTCAGGAGTTTTAAATGAAATCCCACCATCTGCTGCTGCATTGTAGTAACCATCACATTTATAAAGGAAATTAACATCATCTGTTAATGTTACAAATCCATGGGCATACCCTTTAGGAACTAATAATTGGCGATGGTTACTTGCAGAAAGAATATATCCTTCCCACTGTTTATAAGTAGGTGAACCTTTTCGAACATCGACAATAACATCTAGTACTGCCCCTGTCACGACCCGAATTAATTTAGTTTGTGCAGCTTCTCCACGTTGAAAATGAAGTCCTCTTAAAACGCCAGCTTGTGTTGATAATGAATGATTATCTTGGATAAAATCAATATCTATTCCAGCTTCTTTGAAATCTTTGTCTGAATATGACTCCGTAAAAAAGCCGCGATTATCACCAAATACTGCTGGTTCAATAATCTTAACATCTTGTAACTTTGTTGTTGATACTTTTAATTTACCCATTACTTTTTATCCTCTTCTTCTGCGATACGTAACATGTACTGTCCATAATCATTTTTTTTGAGTGGTTGTGCTAGATCAATTAATTGTTCGCGTGAAATATAACCCATTCGATAGGCGATTTCCTCTAAATTAGCTACTTGCATATTTTGCATTCTTTGAACAGTTTCAATAAACTGCCCTGCTTCAAGTAAACTTGCATGTGTCCCTGTATCAAGCCAAGCAAATCCACGTCCCATAATTTCAACATGTAGTCTTCCTTTTTCAAGATAGACCTTGTTAACATCCGTAATTTCAAGTTCGCCACGTGGTGACGGCTTAATATTTTTTGCTATATCAACAACTGAATTATCATAAAAGTATAAGCCTGTTACTGCAAAATTACTTTTAGGGTGATCCGGTTTTTCAACAATCGAAATTGCTTTATGGCTCTCATCAAATTCAACAACACCAAAACGCTCGGGATCACGCACTTGATAACCAAATACGGTAGCCCCCTCAGTTTGATTTGCAGCCCGTTCAAGCATCTTAGTCATACCTGGACCATAATAAATATTATCACCTAAGATGAGCGCAACGCTATCATTACCAATGAAATCAGCACCAATAATGAATGCTTCTGCTAATCCATCTGGTGTAGGTTGAACGGCATACTCTAAATTAATGCCTAATTCAGAACCGTTGCCCAATAATTCTTGAAAACGTGGCGTATCTTCAGGAGTAGAAATAATTAGAATATCCTTGATACCTGCCAACATTAATGTTGATATTGGATAATAGATCATTGGTTTATCATAAATCGGCATCAGCTGTTTACTTGATGCACGTGTCAATGGATATAAACGAGTCCCACTACCTCCGGCTAAAACTATTCCCTTCATACACTTTTCCTCCTAAAATATTCTAATTAATTTTTGTAAATGGTAGCTACAATAACTACTTAACACAGCTTTTAAAAATAAAAATCATTATTTATTTAATATCCTTCTTAAAACCAATTTTTTAACATAATTTGTTTCGTCATATCTAATAAATAAGAAATAGAATAATGTACTTGCTAGAATAAATACAACAGCAGATGCTATCAAAATACTGAAAATCCCTTGAATTACAATAATTTTTAGTAAATACGAAATTATTCCTAATTCTATTCCAATTATTCCCATATAACCAAAATATTTAAGATAATATTTTTTCATACTACGTTTGAATCCATATTTGAATAAGATAAGTGGTTCCCACCATAAATTAATTCCAATATTACTTACTATTGTACCAATTAATATACCATTAATGCCGAGATTTGTTGTCATTAACAAAAGAATTGAAACTATCATATTAACTACAGCTTCAAGTAGTGATTTATATCTCATTGGCCAAAATAATCCACGTGCACCAATAAAATTTAATACAGTCTGTCTAAATTGAACAAGTACAAAATTTATAACAATAAGTAACACGGTAAAGTTCGATAAGACGTAATTTGATCCTATCCAAAATTTAATAAAAGATTCAATAACTGCGTATAACGTTATAGCAATAACTGATGTAATACCGGCATTTATATACATATAACGATAAAACACAACTTCTTGATAATCTTCATCCTCCGTTACTCCTAGATTACCTAATCCAGCTGTGACAGCAGAGATACTTTGTGTCAACACACTGGAAATACTATTTACAATCAGCATATAATTAGAATATATTCCTACTAATCTAACGCCTAAAAATGCCGATATTAATATATTATCCGTTCCAAAAACTAATATAGTACCAATTTTTGAAGAAACAGTCCCAAATATATTTTTCTTCATATAGTTGATGACTTTAGGATTTACTTTAACAGTTTTCATTTCGGAAAGAAATTCAAATTCCCTATCAACAAGTTTTGAAATTCTCAAGTTAGATAACAATGTTATAATTATTTGGATTACTAAGTACCAAACATATTGTCTAAATAAAAGTAAAAAGATAATTTGTAATACTGTCTGCATTATCGTAAAAATTAATCTATTTAAACTATCCTTATATCCTTCTTGATTTGCAATTAATAAGGAACGTTTATACGTAAAAAAGTAACTAACAACCGTATTTAATAAAAATAGTACAAACATAACTCGCGGAAATGGTACAGGACTACCGCCCTTCATTAAAATAGTTATAAATGGAGTAAATGCTAAACCCATAATCAAAATTACGATACCAATCACATTATACACTTTTCTAAATAAATTCATGACACCAGCAATTTCACCATGATTACTAGTAGCAAGAGGATCGTACAGTGAGTACGTTATCGCCCCACCAATCCCTAATTCAGCAAAGGATAGAAAACTCAACACATTAGCATATAGCCCATTGATTCCCATGTAATCGGCACCAAGAGTTTTAATAAATACTGTCTGCAATGCAAACTTCAAAACTAACATTATTACTTGCGATAGTGCAGCGATTGATGTATTTTTAGCTGCTATACCAGTTCGAGAATTATTATTCATACATCACACTTACCCTCATCTGTTAAGTTCTTGTACACGTTTAATTTCTGTTTTAATTTTATCCGTGTACTTTAACATGCCGTTATCATAGACATCATTAATATCGTGCTTCTTAAAATCAAGATAACTACGTTCTTTTATATCATTACTTTGATCAGCATATCCTCTTTTTACTTTATTCTCGAATTCTTCAAGTGATTTTGCATAGTAATGATTAACCCTCACGTGTTCCCTTGATACAATTTTAGGTCTTTTTTCATTTGTCCATGGATATCCCCATAACCTATTTCCGTTTTCATCAGTCGTTTTACCGGCCACATCATACCAATGTGGTATTCTCATATCAATTACTAATCTAGGATTTACGATAGGTTTTGAATCTAAAATAATATCATTTTTTGATCTATTTAAAAATGTCTCAGTAACTAATCCATTTGATTTTTTAATCAAATTAGATGAGCCGAACATCACCCAACCAATTTCAATTTGAGCAACGTTTTCACTAAATTCATTTAAAAAAGAATCAATATTTTTTTCATCAATTAATACTAAATATTCATCTAAATCTAGTGTTAATAGCCATTTTGTTTCTGTCTTACAGCGCTCGACAGCATCCAGATATGCTGGTATTTGTTGCTTATCACCCGGAAAATAGATATATTCAACCACTTTACTTTTAATATACGGTTCTAAAATTTCTTTTAAATTATCAGTAGATTCGTTATCATAAATATAAAATTTTGATATACCAATAATTTTATGATATTCAATCCATTCTTGAACGTATAGTGCTTCATTTTTAATAATTGCCACTAATGACACGCTATTAATAAAATCAGTTTTTTCTTCAATTATTTTTACTTGTTTATACCTTTTATTTCCGTAGTTCATCTTATTTTTCATATACTTTATCATATTATATGCCGTAATAAAATTACGCCTAAAACTTTTTTTTATTAAATTGATAGTAACCACCTAATCACTCTCTATTAAACAAACCATATAATTATTCTTTGTGCTGTTGTATTAATTAAACTATGAAATTTATGATACAAAGAATATCTTTTAAAGATATTCTTTGTATCATAAAACTTATATGTATCTTCTAGCATTTTTTTTTCAGTATCATTTTTAATGATATTAGAAAATCTTTCATACAGAACAATATTTTCCTTTTTAATCCGACCTAATTGTTTATATCTTATTTTTAATCTACGAAAAACTTCATACAAGTGTACATTACTCTTACCAATTCCGATGACGTTATTTTCATGTTGTCTATAGTAAACCGTTACTTTATCAATGTACGTTAAATTCCCACTTGCTGAGCTGATTTTAGCAATAATTGAATCATGCATTGTTACATTTTCAATATCTTCATCTGTTAACATAAGTACTTCATCTCTTAGTTTCTTATTAATTGCTAATGCCGCTCCGGTTACTTTAAAATTGAATAATAAATCATTCAATGAATGATTATAATTTTCGCCTACTAACATTTTAGACATTTTAATATTTGTTGAAACAGCCTTTTTATCAGCAATCATAAGATCTGAAAATATAGCTTGTGTTATTTTATTGTCTAACAAATCAAATTTATCCATAAATTGCATTATTTTATCTGAAACCCAAACATCATCTTGATCAGAAAAAAAATAGTAATCAGCATCGACAACCCTAAGTAATTCAAAAAAGGAACGTTTAACACCCATATTTCCGCTTGAATAAATTATTTTTAACAAATTTTTATTTTCGTATCTTTTTAAAATATCTATTGTATTATCTGTTGAACCATCATCTCTAACATAAATCTGTATGTTATCTTCATTTTTATATTTTTGCTCAATAATACTATTTAATTGTTCCTCGACGTACTTTTCGCCATTATACGTTGACATAATCACAGCTATATTTTTCAAAAATTTACTCCTTAATTACTTTTCTTTAAACGACAATGCTAAAGCGATTTCCAATGTACTAAATATGGAATACTGTCAACAAATTCTTGTGGTACTAACACTCCATAAAACGCTATAACAGCTAATAAGAGTATCCCCACCATCATTAAATCAATCTTTAATAATATTCTACTATCAATCTCATCTTTATGCTCCCTAATTAGCGCGTATGCAATTATAATTGGTGCGAAAGAGTTACGTTGGAACCGTTGATATTGTATCGACATAACTAAAAATGGGAGTGCTACAAGACCAGTTAACGAAATTAAGAATAACAATTTCAATTTATTTTTAATCTCAGTTGATAGGCTATTAATTTTCAAAAAATAATATCCAAGTCCTAACATTGAAAAATATGATAAAGCTATTTCTATAAGCATTATTTTTGATGAACCAGCAGCATAACTTGTGTTCAGTTTATCAAACAATTGTGTCCTAGATGAATGCAATGAAACTTTCGTTATTATATTTTTCAATAAACCACTTAAACCTGGAATAAATTGTACAATTGTTAAAATTACAAAAAAACCAATAATTAATTGTACAAAAATTTTCACATATTTTTCGCTCAAAAAGCTTAAGGGAATTATTATTAAAAATATATATCCAGATGAATGCATTGATGCGCTCAATAAGATTAATCCGATGGCAATAATAATATTTTTTACATTTTTTTTCTGTAAAAAACTTAGCCCTAATAGAGCAATAGAAATCATAAAAAAATTACGTGCCTGTGTTGCCTCATTAAAAAAAGGAAAAATTGCAAAAACCCAAACAAAAGATCCTAAATTCTTTGTAAATCTTAATATTGCAACTGTCAAAATAATAAAACTAACAATAAATAATATTAATCTAAAATCAGCATATGTCACTCCGTTTGCCGCAAAAATTCGAGAAAGCCACATATAGCCCCACTCAAATTGGTGATTATATGGTGCTAAAGAACTATTATCATAATTAATAAGATAACTAGGATAATCGGTCGTCGTCATCTTACTAGCAGCACCCGCTAGCCATGCTAATATTCCGATTCCAATGAACGGAATGATATTATTTTTTTTACCATGAACATGATCCAAAAAGAAATTGGTTACTATTGCAAATAAATATGTCATATAAACTCCTAGATAGTCATTTCTTAAACAATTAATGAAATTTGCTTATGCTGTATTCCATTTTTAATTAAATTTTATGTAAATACTAACATTATTTTTTGAATAACCTTAATATTTCCTCCAAATAGAGTAAGGTATTGTGACCGTGAATATTGGTAAAAAAACCATTCTTTTTGCCAAATATTATGGCTTCGATACCCTTCTTTTCTACAAAATATTTCAACATAGTAATTCTTTTTTTTATTTTAATAGGCGAATTTGAAAATTGTAGTTCTAATTCATTAACCAATTTGGAAAATCGATCAAATTTAACTTTATATTTTTTTAAATCAATTAACTTACTTTTTATAATTGTACTTTTTTTATGTGCATCGGCACCTCTTGTAATATTAAATGAATGCATTCTATGACCATCAGTCGCACTATCTATATATCCAATCCCATCATATAATCCAGCAACTAATGCAAGCCATGCATCATGATTAACTGCTTCTATCGGGATGTTTTTTGAAATTTCTAATAAGTTACGATTAATAATCATCGTATTACCCATTAACCAGTTATGTAGAAAAATACGTTGATATGTTGGTTTATTTTTCTTTTCTACACCACTGTAGTTCACACTTCCGTCCCCCACTACTTCAAAAAACTCGTCATAATTCGTATATACAAGCTTAGGCAGTACTTTTTCGTTAGGCAGGTGTCTAATTTCATTTAATGATATCTCAATTTTATTTGTATACCATACATCATCCTGATCTGAGAACATAACATATTCATACTGGTCTGGAACGTTATTCATTAAAATTTCAAAATTTCCTAATTGGCCCTTTTCATTAATATTTAGCGAGCTATCTAGTATCGTTATTTTAGGATCTCTTTTAAAATTATCTAAAATTTTACTGGTATTATCTTTCGAAAAATCATCTCTAATAAATAGGTGCCAATTCCCATATGATTGATTCTTAATACTTTCAATTTGCTCCATTAAAAATTTTTCACCATTGTAGGTAGCCATTAAAATTGCAACGTCACTCATAATTAGATCCTCCTAATTAGCTAAAGTGTTCAGCGAATATTTTTCTTAATTGTTCTTTCGTTTCTGAAAGGCTCTCCAATGGTAACGATATGTCGTTTATAACAACTATTTTTGCCTTGGATTTTAAGGCGCGCTTTATTTTTGAAAAATCTCCATCTTCTGGCAACTTCTCAAACTTTCCAAACGAAAATCTACGTGGTTCAAAATTCCCTTTTGAAAGTTGCCAATCGCGTGCCAACCAAATATTTACATCATTTCTAGTACGAAAACGATTTTTACTAAGTTCGGCTAACAAAGCTGGTTCTTTTTGATATATTTCTTTAAATGTACTTTTCAATAAACTACTAGGCAAATGCGGTTCATACCATCCCAGAACAGACCTATATGGTAAAACTAAGAAATTTCTTACATTTTGAAACCCGTATTGCCAATTAAATATTTTAAAGAAATTCTTCTTCAAAATATTATTTTTTGAGAACCACTTATTAATAATAAGTATATTATTAAAAGGTATTAACGAAAATTCTTCCGACGGTTGAATAAGTCCCATTAATCCTACATCCTTAGGAGTCCCATCTTGAGAAAAGAAATCTGTTGGATCTACCTTGTTAGTTATAAACGTATCGTCATTAAATACGATAAAATGTTCCGATAAATTTTTAATTCTTGGAATATTCATTTCAATGACATTCGAATTAAAAGTAGGTAAATATTCTTCAGGAATAAAATCAGAATGATCAACAATTGTTAGATTTTTCATGTCCAATGGAAACTTCGGAACTTGTTTGTCGGTAATTAAAAAAATATGGTTTACCCATGGTGCAAATTTTTTTACACCTTCAAACCACCATTTAAAAATATCATAATCTCTGAAACGTTCATCCGCATTTAAATTTTTGTTTCCCGCGTACTTATTTTTTTTATTCCGCCAGATATCATCATTTCCATCAACCCATGTCACTACAAAATCAATTTTAAAATTATCACTCATGACTAAGTTCTCCTTAATATTTATTAGTGATTTTAATATTCAGATAAAAAGTGTTAATCTATTTTCAATCTTATATTTAGAGCCAAATTCTTCGTATTCTAGCCTTAAGCTCCCCATTAAATAATTGCTTAATATAATATTGGAAATATCTGCGGATACCATTAGGCCATTTTCCTTCATTATATTTCTTTATATTTTCAATAGACAACTTTTCATCTGTTATAAACTTATTAGGTACAATTAAAAAGCTATGGTCATCATTTGATATTTCAACATCAACTTGCATTTTTCTTTTTTGTAAATGAATATATTCTATCTTTTTAGTTTTAATTTTTCCGTTATCAATATAATTCATTACTAGTTCCCCATCATGCCATCTAAACACTTGATATTGTTTTCCCTCAGAAATATCAAGTGTTATAAATCGAAATGCTTTTACCCAAATATCAGCATAATAGACCTTTTCTTTATATGGATCATATATTCTCATATCTGTGTCGGGCATAAATTTTGCAGTTCCCCAAATTTCATCAAAGTGAGTTGCGTCATCAGTTGTAAATGCCTGCTTATAATTGTACGTCCCTTTTTTATGATGATCAATTTTATATGCATTATTAATTTGATTATTATTTCTATACATTTGAAAATGTCCACGAGTATTTATTTTGTCATATTTTTTTAGTATATCCTCAGATAAAAATTTTTTTAAATCTCCAAATATAGTATCAATATCCACAAATCCCCACCAATCATATCCCGAGATGTCTTCCTCAAATATTTCACCGTAAGCCGGTTTGTAGTCATTCAACTTATACGGATTATTAATTTTTATAGGAAATGTATAATGTGATCTTATTTTCGCTTGAATATCTTTAAAGTTGACTATTTTTATTTTAACATTCGGTATGGTTGTAGATATATTTTGATCAGTATATATTAGAAAATCTATCTCATTATTATATTCCGCTGATTTTAACCATAAATCAAAATAATTTGGTAATTCTCCAAAATATATAGCTATCAATACTATTTTTGTGTTTTTAATCATTGCGAATCCTTTCAATTTATAGACAACATCGCATAATTTAAATTTTAGAATATAAACTATACATAATTTCATTTACATTCTTAATACTATATTTTTTTGATACTTCAATATTGTTTTTAACAATTTTTTCGTATTCTTTATCATTGATGCCTAGTAAATTTTCTATAGCTTTCACAAACTGGGAAATATCAGTAGGATCATCCACTACACACCCGCTGATACCATTTTCTGTGTAATCTTTGATCCCCCCTAAGTAAGTACTTACTAATGGAAGACCAGTAGCCATAGCTTCTAATCCCGCTAGTCCTAATCCTTCTCGTTTAGATGGAAAAAGAGAAAAATCTGCTATATCTAAATATTGTTTAATATTTTCAGAATAACCTGTAAAAATAATCTTTTCTTCTAATCCATACTCTTTCACTTTTTTTTCTAATAAATCTCTTTGATCTCCAACACCGCATATAATATATGTAATATCAATTTTATCTTTCAATTTATTTACTGCTTCTATTCCCACAATATGATTTTTCCGCTTAGATAATTCACCTACAGAAATCATCACTTTACTATTCTTACTTATCTTTAAATCAGTTTTCAATTCATCGATATTAGTTGATTGTTCTCGTAATTGTTCCCATTTTATTCCAACGCCAGGCACATGTAAAACTTCTTTTATACCAAAAGATTTTCCAATTGAGTAATCTTCATTGTTGATTGTTATTAAAATATCCGTATATTTAGATAAGTAACGTTCTATAGGATAAAATAATATCCAATCTTTTTTCGGCCCGCCCTTAAAGAACTGAAAGCCATGTGCCGTATAAACAATTTTAGTTTCTTTATTATTTTTAAAAACTAATCTAGTTAATACACTTCCCATCGGTGAATGGCAATGCACAAAATTATAGGTAGTTGTACTTGCTAATTTTTCAAGCTGATTATATGCTTTTTTATTTGCTTTTATTGAACCAATTCCTCTTAAAAAGTCAATTTGATGACAAATTATATTTTTTCCTTCAAGCTTCTTTTTTAAGGAATTAGCCATATCATCTGGTATAGTTCCAGCGGAATAAAAGTTAGTTGCAACTTCCACATTATATCCTAATTCTTGTAATATTCTGATATTATCCATATTAAATTGTTCAATCATTGAAGCAACCGACGCAACGATTAAAACTTTTTTCATTTCTTATCCTCCATTAAAATTTTCGTTATCGTATTTTCTAATGTAAGTCCTAATGTATATTCGAAAGAGCACTCGCTAATTTTTTTATCATAAACTTTACTACCATATATTTTATTAAAAACACGAAACTTCCTTGATAATAGAGAAATAAGCGGATTAAAAATAGAGATAAAGTATACTTTCTTTCTTAATAATTTCCTTGTTACTTTGATTACATCGCTTGTAGAAACATATTCTTTATTTTGAGGGAAATAAAGGCCTGATGCATCATTAATAATTATCTGTTTGATAAATTCTGTTAATACATCTACATAAATCATACTTCGTTCATTGTTAATACTTGGGAAAATCAGGGATTTCTCAGCTAACTTCAGTAGCCTTGGAAAATTACCCTTACTATTCGGTCCGTAAACCATCGGAGTTCTGATAACAACCGTTTTAAAGTTATCGTCTGCTAATTTTTGAATTTCTACATCTGCCTGTAGCTTACTATCACCATAAAAATCAATTGGGTTCATTATTGTCTCTCGAGTAATTATATTAGTATTTTGTAGTCCATTTTTTTCACCATATACTATCATACTTGATAAAAAAATAAATTGTTTCACTCCCTCAGATTTAGCTTTTTTAGCCAAATTAATTGCGAGATCTCTATTTACTTTATAATATTGATCCTCCATACTCGGATCCGAAGATACATGTGCAATACCCGCAACATTAAGTACTACATCATATAGACCAAAATTTTTTCCTCTCCATTTATCATCTCGAACGCTCATCATATCAACTGATATATCTTCCGATTCTGATTTATTAATCCAGCTTTTAAATGCCCCTCCAATATAACTATGTGCACCGGTTATCAAAACTCGTTTAGTCATCACTCTTACCTTCCTTTACACCATCACTCTTTAAAACTGATGTAATTGTTCCAAAAAAAATTTTTAAATCTTCTGAAAAAGATAAAAGTTGCACGTAATCACCATCAATTTTTGATTTCTCAGCAATAGATAATTCATCTCTCCCACTAATTTGTGCTAATCCAGTTAACCCTGGGTAAACGTTATTAGCGCCGTACTTTTCACGTTCGTTAATTAAATCTTCTTGACTCCAAAGTGCTGGTCGAGGACCAACGATACTCATCTTACCTGTTAAAATATTAATAATTTGTGGTAATTCGTCAAGACTCGTTTTTCGTAAAATTTTACCCGAGCGAGTAATGAAAGCATCCGGATCTTTCAATAAGTGAGTAGGTACATCAGGTGTATCAGTTCTCATCGTCCTAAATTTTAAAATACCAAAGTAGGTTTTATTAATACTTACCCGCTTTTGTACAAAGAAAATAGGGCCTTTCGAATCGACTTTAACAATAATTGCGATAATTAAAAAAATAGGCGATAAAAGTACAAGGCCTACTAAAGAAATAACAAAATCAATTGTTCTTTTAAAATATTTTTTATACATTAACGCATACCTTCCGAATCAATTGAGGGTTCACCATTATGAGTATGTGCATATCTAATAACTTCTTTTTTCAAAGCAGTACCAGTTAACGGCTCTACACTCTTAACAAAACTCATAATTTCATCAATCTTGTATGGTGTTACTTTACCCAAGAAAATTTTTTCAAATACTTGCTCTTGCTGTTTTTCACTACTTACTAATAATTCTTCATACAGTTTCTCTCCAGGTCTCATACCTGACTCAACAATATCAATATCGTTTTCAGTATATCCACTTAATTTAATCATTTTTCGTGCTAAATCAACAATTTTAACCGGTTTACCCATATCTAAGATAAATAGTTCTCCACCTTTAGATAGCGTCCCCGCTTGAATCACTAAACGGCTAGCTTCAGGAATTGTCATAAAGAATCTTGTCATTCTAAGATCAGTAACAGTAACTGGTCCACCTTTAGCTATCTGTTTCTTAAACAGTGGTACAACACTACCACGGCTACCAAGAACATTACCAAAACGAACAACGGCGAATTTTGTATGACCTGGTTCATTCAAACTAGTTACAATCATTTCAGCGAGACGTTTCGTTGCCCCCATAATATTAGGCGGATTTACTGCTTTATCAGTTGAAATCATTACAAATGATTTCACATTTGCAGACTTAGCAGCTTCAGCAACATTTTTCGTACCATAAACATTATTTTTAATGGCTTCAGTTGGGTTAGCTTCCATTAATGGTACATGTTTGTGTGCTGCAGCATGATAGACTATTTCTGGTTTATATTGTGCCATTAAGTCAAAAATATGTGCCCGGTCTTGAACATCCGCAATAATCGGCACAATTTCAATTTTCCCAGCATAAAGATTTTTTAATTCTTGATGAATCAAATAAATTGAATTTTCTCCATGTCCTAGTAAAATTAGTCGTTTAGGACCAAATTTGCTAACCTGTCGACAAATTTCTGAACCAATAGAGCCACCCGCTCCTGTAACTAAAATTGTTTTACCATATATTTTGCTTTCAATCTTAGCCATATCAAGTTTAATCTCTTGTCGACCCAGTAAATCAACAACGTCAATCTCATGCATTTTTCTAGAATCACTATTGTCTTCTAACATATCTTCAAAACTTGACATGCGATTAATTTTAACTTTTAGAGGATTTAAAATATCTAACAAGTCCTCGTAATTATGGGGACTTAATGAAGGAATAGCAATTGAGACCTGTTCAACATCGTATTCTTCGACAATCATTGGAATTTCTTGGAAAGTTCCCAAAACTTTCTTACCCATCATCCACATTTTTTGTTTTTGAATATCATTATCGACGTATCCAATAACATTCAAGTCGGCATTATCTCTTTGTATTCTTTCCATTAAAGCTTCTGCGCCATCCCCTGCACCGACTATTAATGTTGTAATTAATGTTTCTGATTCTTCATTATTAAAGATATTTTCAACAAGATAGCGCCATGCAAATCGGCTGCCACCAATAAAAAGGAGGGCCAGTAAATAAGTTAATATTCCAAAACGAATACTATAATTTGAACTTATGAAAAAATAACTAATATTACTAATAACTGCTGTAATTGTTATTGCAATAAAAATTGCAATTATTTCTTTAAAGCTAGCATACCTATTAATTTTAGAAAAGAGGTTTAATGAGTATCCAATTATTAGGTATAAAATCAAACATATACACCCAAATTCCAATAAATCAGAGTTACTAAAACTAATATACGGCCCTAAAAATAACCTCGATAATGAAATTGAAACTACCCAAATCAAACTATCCAATCCAGTTAAAACAACCTGTTTACTTTTCCTAGTCACCTATAATCCCTGCTTCCTTAAATTATCCTACGTCTACTTAATTATTATTTATAATAGCCATAATACCCACCATAATAACCTGACTCATCACTACCTGAAACATCATTCAAAATCGTCCCAATGATTCTTGCATGAACGGTATCTAATAATTCTTTTGCTTTCAAAACGGCACCTTTATTTGCCACACCTTGTCTCACAACTAAAATTGTACCATCAACTTTTGTTGCAACAATTTGTGCATCTGTTACAGAAATTAATGGTGGTGTATCGATGATAACCATATCCATTTGTTCAGCGACAGCTGTAATTAAAGAATCCATCCGTTTTGTATTCAATAATTCTGAAGGGTTCGGTGGAGTAGGACCTGCAGGCATAACATATAAATTTTCAATTGGTGTTTCTTCAACTGCTTTTGCAACATCAATACTTTTTTCAGTCAAACAATTTGTAAGCCCGGTTTCATTACTCAAACCAAAAGTTTGATGCGCAGTTGGTCTACGCATATCGGCATCAATTAACAATACTTTCAGTCCTTGATTAGCATATGTTACAGCAAGATTAGTTATAACTGTTGACTTGCCTTCTGATGGACCTGATGATGTCGCCATAATAACTTTCATTTCTTTATCAACACTTGAAAATTGGATATTCGTACGTACAGTCCTAAATTGTTCTGCAATCGTTGATGTTGGTTGAGTAACAGTAATTAATCCAACACCGTTATCAATACTATCAGTTGATAACTTTTTATCTTTTTTTAATAAACTCATCATTCAATAACCCCTTATCTATTTTAATTAGTATGCTTTCTTTTTCTTGGTGTTGATTGTCCAAAAAGTCCTTGACTCTTATTAGTTTCGTCAATATGGTTAATCATACCTAAGTTTGAAAGACCAAGATCTGTCAAAAAATCAGCGTTTTTAACTGTTTTATCAAAAAGTTCTATTGCGAATGCAATCCCAATTCCGATAAGCCCCCCTAGTAACAGACCTATTAATACATTCATCTTTTTATTAGGTGATACTGCATTAGGTTTTGCAACTGCATCAGCAACAATTGTTACATTATTAACTTTCATCACTTTTTTTATTTTATTTTTAAACGTATCAGCAACAGAGTTTGCAATATCAGCCGCGCGATATGCATTAGTATCTTTAACAGTTACACTAAAAACCTGTGAATTTTCTTGATTTGATATACTTATCTGATTTTTTAAATCATCACTCGTACCAACGAAATTATCTTTTTTAGCAATTTCTTTTCTCACAGGATCTAGTACAATTTTATTTTGAATAATGTCTTTATACGTATTAATCATTTGGACATCTGCTTGCTGTGTATTGTAAGCAGCCCCTACATTATTGGCAGTTTCTGTTCTATTAACTAATATTTGAACAGTCGAGTTATATTTTGGCGTCATAAAGAACATGGTTACAAAAAATGCTAATAGTGCCCCCGCAATTATTAACCCAATAATTAATTTAAGATGTTTCTTTAAAATGCTAAAAACTTGTTCAAGATTGATTGTCTCTTCCATTGATATAATTCTCCTAGTCTAAGTCTAATTGTTTTCTGATCATGTTGGATACTTTCGTTACTTGTGCTGATGGAACAACTTCATACGACACACCATTTATCATTTGTGATTGTCCTTGAAGTTGAACATCTTTAATTGTGCCTATAGCACTACGATACTGAGTCACTATTTTTTTCATATCAGAAAATTTCAAATTTGTTTTCATATTGCTCTCAAGTACACTCAAAATTGCTTGATAATTTGTGACACCATCAATAGAAGCTATTTTTTTACCTAATTCAGTCACAACCGAGCGTTGTCTTTTTTGACGCCCGTAATCACCATTAGGATCAGAATGTCTCATTCTAGAAAAGTCTAAAACATTACTTTCAGTTAACTCAATATCACCTTTTACGTATTGATGCCTTCCCGCTGAAAAAGCAAATGGATTATTGACCGTAATTGGACCAACGGCACCCGTTAATTCTTCCAGGCCCTTCATATTCATCTGAACATAGTAATCAATTGGAATATTTAAATAGTTTTGAATAGTATCCATCGCTAAGGAAACATCCCCATAAGCATATGCAGCATTTAATTTATTATCTGTCCCGTGACCTGTAATCGGAATCTTCGTATCACGAGGTAAACTCGTTAATGTCGTCAAGTTTGTTTTAGGATTAATTGTCGCAACCATCATTGTATCCGATCGACCTTGATCTGTTCTCCCATCTTCGCCCGTATCAACACCCAAAATTAAAACTGAGAAAGGCGCCTCTTTATCAAGAGAGACACTCCCGGTTGTTCGTTTACTTTTAACATTTACTTTTTGATATGTATTATCTACAACGTCTTTTGCATCTAGATAAACCTTCGCCATCAACACACCACCAATAACCAATAGTGCGGCAACGACGATTCCGACACCAATCCCCCATTTTTTCAGTGTACTCATTTTTTTCTTTTTATGATGATGCTTCTTGTGGCTACCTTGGTGTTTAATATTATCTTCACTCATAATTAATTACCCCTAAATTTTTTAGATGTATACAATGACACAATAATTTATTATACATGTTACCAGACTTAAATGAAACTTAAAATCGTTTGTCTAATCATTGTTTAATCTTATTGTCAACTGATATGATATTCTAAACATTTTGACCACGCTTTCAAAGTTGTAGTGCTCTACACTTTTAATTATACGTTATATTTAAAAGTATTATATTTCATTTTTAATACAGAAAAAGAACATCATTAATTATGTTCTCTTTTTGAAGTCCCTATTACTTGTTAAAACTATATCATAACTTAATTTCTTTTTTATAATCAGTGATTTTTATAAAAACAGCACTAACGCAACTAATTATCCAAGTGGCTAGAACGATGATTAAACTAATTCTTGTTATTATTTTCGTATGATAACCAATGACTAACCTATTTGTACCTATTTTAGTTGCTTTAACGGTTGGACTACCCATAGTTGACAAGGTCATTTTTTTAGGATCAAGGCTATTACCATTTAATTGAACAGTTGAATTATTATAGACTATCGCGGGTAAAGAAATCTCATTTCCTTTTTTTGTTGCGTTCCAACTCAGACTTAACTTTCCTTCACTATTAATCGTTTTACTTACTTCATCTTTATTTTTTTTCATGTCTAATCGATAATCATGATAAGGACGTTCACTTAATACTCGATTATTAGGTAAATAGTCTGGCGATGCCTTGGTAATCAACTTTAAACCATCATCTAGATTTGAACTCATAAATGCTTTGGTAATCTGTTCGTTACTCGTATTATCTGCGATATCAACATTATTGGGAGAAACTATCGACTGATTAGTATGCCATGCTTCATTACTTTTTTGAATTTCTAAATACGATTGTACTCCGACAACAAGACCTCCAACAATTAAGAATAGATCAATATACTTCCGATAATTTTTAAATGAACTACTTGATAGTGTTGCACTAAAACCCGCTAATAATAAAACTACAGCGAACCCTTCAAAGCGACGTGGGTATTGCAAGAAACTTTGTATTGATGGGATAACCTGGGCTAAATCCGTCCAAGGAACTAATTTTGACGTTAAGACTAAGAAAACTAAACCTAAACTAGTTACTACTTTATTAGTAACCGTAAATTTTGCTTGTTTTATAAACAATAAACTAATTTGTACTACAAATATGAAGCTCATAACCAAACCAATTTTAGTAAGCGTTGGCCCCCCCATCGATAAATTCATAGTTGAATTGGACATCATCACATTAACGTGCGGTGCGTATAATTTATTGTTTGCGAAAACATCTAACATGGCACCCCAAACATTAAATGTCAGAACTAACGATAATAACCCCGCCCAAAAACAGGTTAATAATAGTTTCGATTTTTGATTCGTTTGAATAAAACCAACTATAAAAAAAACGAATAGGACACCAATCGACATCAAGGCACTTAAAACATGTACCTGTATCATTACCGACATGGTTAACGCTAAGGGTAGAATTCGCAATCCTTCTGCGTTATTTTTGATCATTTTAACACCCATTAAAACAACTAGTGGCACTAGCATGATACCCCAAGCCATAAAATTTTGCTCAGTTGACCATCGCGCAATCCACAAGCTACCCATAAAAAGAACAGCCATTAATAGTGAGATATCTTTGGTCGAAGTTATTTCTTTAGCTAGTAAATACATTGAGTAACCACTAATAAAGAAAATTAAAAAAGAAGAAATAACCTGAAAATTAAACCAACTATGTACGAGTAGTAGCAACCCACCTAGCAGATAAGCAAATCCAGGCCCATACACAGCATTGATAATCCGACCACTTTGTTGAAACCCGTAATTTGTTTGGAAATAGTTAAAATTGCCTGTTTTAAATTGCATATAGATATCGTAAATACGATTAAAATGAAATAAAGAATCAGAACCTAAAACTAAACTATGTGCGAGTATCTGAGGTAAGACTAAAAACAAGCTCACACTAAACATAACAATAAATACACCGACATGATTTTTTAAATTAATCGACTTATTTTTCAATTAACTTACCTCCCCTAACGATTTATAATATTTTATTTTTTCTTACTAAATCGACTTTTATATTGCTTAAATAAGCTATTTAGCTGAATAGATTGTGCTTCAACTTCACCATGTCGAACAATAGCAATCGATGCATTAAGAACAGCACCTAGCATGATTATCCATGCCCCAAAATCCAGCCAGAATAACATAATCATTACTGTTCCGATTGCACCATAACTACTAAAAGCGCCACCGAAATACTGCACGTATATCGAAAATACTTGGGTCAATAAAATCCACCCAATGGTTGTCAAAATTGCCCCTGGTAAAACTGCCCTGAACCTAAGTCTTGCACTAGGTAATATCCGATAAAGTAATAAAATAATAATAAAAATACCGATTAAGGCGACAGGCCATTTAACCGTGGTAATCACAGTTAAAAATTCTCCCGGCAAATGTAAAATGGGTGTCAACACCTCAACTACTATTTGACTGAACCCAAAGAACAAAATAATAGCACCTAAGGAGATAACTAACCCAATCGTTAACACAAACGATACAATTCGCCCAACAATTGGATTTTGCTTCGTTTCAACACTATAGGCATGGTTGAAACTTTTCTTCAATGCATTAATCCCCTTACTTGTCGTCCATAACGTTACGACAGCACCAATTGACAATAATCCACCATTTCCATTTTTCAGAAACGATTCAATAAACGGTGCTAAAATGCTATATATCGCGGATGGCATCACAACTTTTACATATTCTAAAATAACGGACACCTTTAAATGAAGCATTGGTATTAAATTACCAATAAAAATAATTGCTGGAAAAATCGATAATAACGTATAGTACGCAATAATAACCGAAGAATTACTAACATCGGCATTAATAAATTGTGTTTTAAATATTTTAATAAACTGAACGAACTTACTTTTCATACGATTCCTCCGCGAAATACATCTATATAAGAATAAATTGTATCACATTTAGACAAAAAAATAGATTGAGCATTTAAAATCAGCCCAATCTTCTAATTTTATTATAATTTTTTAGATAACTCTTTAATGTATTCTCTAAGTTCATCCTTAACTTCTGGATGTTTCAAACCAAAATCAATACTTGTTTTTAAATAACCGAATTTATTTCCAACATCATAACGATCACCTTTAAATTCATGCGCGAATACACGTTGCACTTTATTTAAACGATCAATAGCATCAGTCAATTGGACTTCATTACCTTCACCAGGTTCTTGTGTTTCTAACATCCCGAAGATTTCTGGTGTTAACAAGTAACGACCAATAATAGCTAAATCACTTGGTGCTTCATCAACAGCTGGTTTTTCAACAAATTTTTCAACATCATATAGCCCTTTTGACACTTCACTTTGTGGTGCAATAACCCCATATTTTGATACTTCTTTATGTGGGACTTCCATTACAGCCAATGTTGAAGCATGTGTTTCTTCATAGCGATCCATCAATTGTTTTGTTAATGGTACCTTATCTTGCATGATATCATCACCCAACATAACAACAAAGGGTTCATCACCAACAAAGTCTTTAGCCATTAAAACAGCATCCCCTAAACCTCTAGGATGTGACTGGCGAATAAAGAACAAATTAATATCAGTTGTTTGCTCAACCATTTTTAATTGTTCTAATTTACCTTTAGCTTTAAGATTAGCTTCCAATTCAGGTACTGAATCAAAATGATCTTCAATTGGGCGTTTCCCTTTACCCGTAACAATTAAAATATCTTCAATCCCTGCTGCTTTAGCTTCTTCAACAATGTACTGTATCGTTGGTTTATCCACGATAGGTAACATTTCTTTAGCCATTGCTTTTGTTGCTGGTAAAAATCTAGTTCCCAAACCTGCTGCAGGTATAATTGCTTTTCTAACTTTCATAATTAACTTCTCCTTTTTTTCTTTATACGATATACAAAATCCCATTAATTTATCTCAAACTCTACGAATATTACAATTCTATCATGAATCCGCTACATTATACAAAAAAACTGCTAAACAATTAAGTTAGCAGTTCATTGTAGCTATCTATTTTATAAATATTTCGCATCAAATTCTGGATCTTGAGAGGTTAAAATCTTAGGACCATCTTTTGTGATAACAATAACATGTTCATATTGACACGACAAACTACCGTCAGCAGTTCTTGTTGTCCAACCGTTAGGATCATCACTTTCTGATTCCCAACCGCCAATATTAATCATGGGTTCAATAGTAATTGTCATCCCTTCTTTAAGACGTAATCCTTTACCAGCTTGACCATAATGAGGTACGGAAGGACTTTCATGCATGGTAGGTCCAATGCCATGTCCAACGTATTCGCGAACATCACCATAGCCCATTTGGTCTTCAGTATAAGTTTGGATAGCATGACCAATATCACCAATACGGTTACCAATAACGGCTTGATCAATTCCTAAGTAAAGGGCTTTATGCGTTACTGCCATTAATTTATCAATTTCTGGTGTAGATTCACCAACAACATAACTCCAACAAGAATCGCTCATTGCGCCATGTAAACTAACAACTGTATCTACTTTAACTAAATCATTATCTTTTAAAATTAACCCTTTACGTGGGAAAGCATGACAAATTTCATCATTAATGCTGACACAAGTCGCATATTTATAGCCTTCAAAGCCAATTTGTTCAGCAACACCACCATGGCTTTCAATATACTTACGTGAGAAAGTTTCAATTTCCCAACTAGAAATACCTGGTTTTATAATATCTCGTAATCCCTTATGCATCCCTGCAATAATAGCACCTGAAGCACGCATTTCTTCAATTTCGCGTTCTGATTTTAATGTGATCATTTAATTTGTTTCCTCCTATAATAAATAATTCTTCTCAACTATTATACCGCAATTGTATAGAATTTGTTACGAGATACTCAATTCCTTTCACAATCGTTTTTTTATCTGATATACTTTAACTACTATTTTAATATGGAAGAAGGAATTTAGTTTGGTTTCAGCTAAAGTTATTTTTGCAACAATTACAGGTAATAATGAAGACATCGCTGACATTATTACCGAAGCATTTGAAAATTTAGGTGCAACAGTTGAGATGGAAGAAATCTCACAATCAGATGCATCTGATTTAACTAACTTCGATATCAGCGTTGTCGTTCCTTATACTTATGACGAAGGCTCACTTCCTGATGAAGGCATGGACTTTTATGAAGACTTACAGGAGCTTGATTTAACCGGTAAATTATTCGGTGTTGCCGGTTCTGGCGATACATTTTATGGTGAGTTTTTTGGAACTGCTGTTGATAAGTTTGGTTCAGCTTTCGAAGAAGCAGGCGCAACAAAGGGTTCAGCTAATCTAAAAATCGATTTAGCACCTGAAGAAGAAGATATCACTAAATTAGAAGCTTTTGCTAAAGAGCTATTTGATAAAGTAACTAGCAGTGAAAACTAGTCATGAATAAAATAAATGAATTATTTCATAAACATTATGCCCTAATTTCGTATTTAATTTTTGGTGGTCTAACAACCCTAATTAACATCGTTACTTTTGTTGTTTTCCAATCATACCTTAGTGTAAATTATCAATTTGCAAACGTAATTGCATGGTTTGTTTCGGTTGTTTTTGCATTCGTCACTAATAAGCTTTGGGTATTTGGCTCAAAGAACACTCATGTTTCAGGTTTAATACGTGAAGTTTTATCTTTCTTTGGCTTTAGACTTCTATCATTAGTCATTGATCAATTAATTATGACAATTGGTGTTTCTGTTTTACACTTAGATGCATCACTCGTTAAGTTATTTGATCAAATTTTCATCGTTTTAATTAATTATATTTTTAGTAAGTTATTTATTTTCAAAAAATCATAAAATAAAATTCAGTAAATTCATCCTAGGGGGCACTTTATTTATGACAACCAAAGTTCTTTCAATCGTTGTGCCATGTTACAACGAACAAGAATCTATTCCGCTTTTTTTTGATGCGGTTGAAAAGGAGTCTATCAATTTACCAGATATCCGATTAGAATATTGGTTTATTAATGATGGTTCATCTGATAACAGCCTCAAAGAAATGCGCCAATTACAAAAAGATCATCCAGCAACAGTCCATTATGCTTCATTTTCACGAAATTTTGGAAAAGAAGCTGCTTTATATTGTGGCTTACAAAAAGCGACTGGCGATTACGTAACTGTTATGGACGTTGATTTACAAGATCCAACCAGCTTTTTGCCTAAGATGTTAGCTATTTTAGAAGATCCAGAAAATGACTACGACTGTGTGGGGACACGTCGGACAACTCGTCAAGGTGAACCTGTGATTCGCTCTGCATTCGCTACTCTTTTCTACAAATTAATAAATCGCATCTCAGATACTGAGATTGTTAATGGTGCCCGCGATTATCGCTTAATGACCCGTCAAATGGTTGATGCTGTCTTATCAATGTCAGAATACAATCGTTTTTCAAAAGGTATCTTCAGTTGGGTTGGTTTTAATACGGAATACTTAGAATACACAAATCAAGAACGTGTTGCTGGTAAAACAAGTTGGAATTTCTGGGGCTTATTCAAATATTCATTAGACGGTATCATAGCCTTTTCAGAAGTACCTCTTTCAATTGCAACATTTGTTGGTTTCCTATCATTTGTTGGCTCTCTTTTTGCAATTATCTTTATTATTATTAGAGCGTTACTCTATGGTGATCCAACAGCTGGCTGGCCATCAACGATTTCAGTTATCTTAATGATGGGTGGCATTCAATTGTTTTGTATTGGGATTCTTGGTAAATACTTAGGTAAAATTTTCTTAGAAGTCAAAAACAGACCCGTCTATATTATTAAAGAATCAGACGTCTTCAGTTCAAAAAAGGATTAATTATAGGGGGATTCCAGCTATGCAGAAGTTTCGTTTCGATCTAAAAAAATCAAAAATGACCTATCTTTATTACATTATCATTTTTGCAATTTTAGCTGTTCTTATTTTTGGAACTTACAAACTAGCTGGATACTCTTTAATTCAAAGTCATGATCCTGCTGAACAGCATCTACCTGTATTAGAAAATTATCGTCAACTACTTGGTGAATTCATCAACCATCCCTTTCAACCACTCCAAATGTGGTCTTGGAAATTAGGGCTTGGCGCAGATCAATTTCAAACATTTGCTTATTACGTTATTGGAGACGTATTCGCCTATATTACGCTATTATTTCCCTCAAGTGCCGTTGTGACTATTTACCAGCTCACACTCATTTTGAGGTTATTTTGCGTGGGGCTATCATTTATCTTCTTTGCGAGACACTTTAAATTAACGAATAGCGCGATCTTAGGTGGGGCAATCATTTATACCTTCACTTCTTTTTCACTTTATTCATCCCTAATGCAACCTTTTTTCCTAACACCATTCATTCTTTTTCCACTTATAATTGTCGGAATAGAAAAAATTTTACAAGGGTTTAAACCACATTTCTTCATTTTTGCTTTTTCATGGATGTTTATCAGTAACTTTTACTTCGCCATAGTCTTAGGCATCGGTGCTTTTGTATATTTAGTACTACGTTTCATTTATTATTATCGAAAAAATCTCAGTTTCTTTAAAACAGCGGGCACTTTTTTAATCAGTACAGTCATCAGTTTACTGATTTCTGCCTTTATCATGCTACCGTCAATTCTTGCGGTCTTTAGTTCAACTCGGTCAGGTGGTCTATTCGCAAATGGTTTGACCTCTTTCCCCGCTTATTACTACATTAATTTACCTGCTCAATTACTTGCTGGCGGAGTATCTTCTTTCTGGGTTAAATTTGGCTTTAGTAGTTTAGCTGTTCTAGCATTATTCCATCTGTTTTACCATTGGAAACACTACCCACTAATGACAACGAGTCTTTCAATTGGGTTGATTATGTTACTATTCCCAATGTTTGGTGCGATGTTTAATGGTTTTCAAGCCCCTTCTAATCGTTGGATTCTATTATTATTTGTTCCCATTTCACTTGGAAGTGCCTTCTTCATTGATTCTCTCAAAAAAATAACGTTGCCTGAAATTAAATACCTCAGTATTTGTCTTGGTATCTATTTACTTTTAGTATCATTACCCTTTTATATTAATGGGACGACAGAAATTTTCATTCCTGTTATCTTTTTAATTTCTTTTTTTGTCGCAATCTTACTTTACCGTCAAAATAAAAATTCTGGTCGAATCATATTCGGTCTTATCCTAGTGAACTTGATCTTTACTGGGGTTTCTTTTGCATCACCTTTCACTAACTTTTATAGTAAGACTTTAATGCCCTCTGGTAGTTACCAGAAACTATCATCTAATCTATTTGATGGATTAGATAATTCTCTTCCTAAATCTAACTCATTTCGTGTTTCAACGATTAGCCAAAATTATAACTTTGGTTCTAACTACATGTTACGAAATAATTTAAATAATGATTTAAATTTAATTAACTCATACTACTCGATTCAAAATGGCGCAGTCGGAGTATTTTCAAACAGGTTACAAAATGCTCAATATAACAATAATATTCCGATTGAAAATTTTGATGATCGAACAATCGCTAATAACTTTTTTGGCGTTAAGTATCTCTTTACTCATTCAAATGAGCCAAATGAGTCAAAGATCCCCTATGGTTATACATTACTCAAAACTAAATCTGAAAATAAAAATAAACCTGAGAAAACCAATCTTTATGAAACTAAGAATAATTTTCCATTAATTTATTGGCAATCTGATGTCACTTCAAATCAAAAAACTGCTAAATTATCCGCTTCTGATCAAGAACGTCAATTAGCTAAAGCCGTTAGTATCGCGGATACATCCGGATTTAACCAGAAACAATCAACATTTGATACTGAAAACGTTGCCTATACAATTGTAAAAACAGTGAACGCCGGAGAACCTAACGAAACAAAAACACGTATTACCAATAATCACTATCGTAATAATCCTGTTTCAGATAGCTATCAGATTGACATTAAGAACGCAAAAAAATATCAAAATTCTGAATTGCATCTTTCATTAACTAACATTAAGCACCAATCACTGTCCTCTAAAGAACAAGTGAATATGGCTATTTTTAATAATACTACGAAACCAGATAACCAGTTATTAGATACGAATGGTCCCCGGTCAGCACAGAAATCGCTTAGGAAGCAACTGACGACAGGTTCTTCCAATACAGGCTATTCGATCGGGGTTAAATCTAATTTAACGACTAATACGATTGAGCAATTGGGTATTGAAAATCTTTCTTTCTTTAAAGTTTTATCTGATGCTACCCTAAATATGGGCTATCAAAAACAAATGCCCAAAAGTTTGGATTTACTTTTATCAAATTCAGGGACTTACTCATTCAACCTTAAAATTACTGCCGTTCCGCTTGGTCAAACTTACACAAATGATGTTAAAAAAATCCAGAAAAATAAATTAAATTCATTAAAATTTGCTACAAATAGAGTTAGTGGCAAAATAACAACAAATAAATTAGGTATCCTAACATCATCTATCCCTTACTCTACAGGTTGGACAGCGACTGATAATGGTCATAGCGTGCCCGTTATTAAAACAAATAGCGCTTTTATTGGCTTAAAATTAAAAAAAGGAACTCATCATATCATTTATAGTTATCAAACACCTGGCTTATCAACTGGTTTTCTTTTAAGTGTTTTTGGCCTCATTGTTTGGGGGAGTTATAGTTTAACACCTCTAATTTGGAGACGTTTAAGAAGACTTTAATTAGACATAAATGATATTATTATGACCTCATCTACTAAATAAATCTATTAGGGGTTTACTATCTTGTTAAATAAAGTCAGTTATCTTAAAAATCGTTTAATCGTATTTACAACCATCTTTTTGATTAGTTTATTTTTAGTTCTTCCACAAATAATCAACCACAGTCTAGTCTTAGGTGGTGACTCGCTTTTTCATTTCAATCGTATTTACGATACCTATATCCAATTTAAAACAGGTAACTTTAGTTATTTTCAAACTAACTATGGTTTTTTACAGAGTGGTCGCATTATTAACGCCTTATATGGACCAGGTTTTGCTTATCTGTTAGGTATCTTACTCTTAATTGTTCATAATTGGATTTTATTTCAAATCATAACCTCCTTTTTAATTTTCTTTATTAGTGGTTACTCAATGTATTTTCTATCTAGAGAGCTTCAATCCTCTAAGAAAATTTCATTATTGATTGCTAGTCTATTTATGGGGAGTTTTTACGTTACCCGTTGGTCAATTAACCAGAATTTTATGTCTTGGGGCGTTATGCTAATGCCCTTAATTGTCATCCTCGGGCTTAAAATGATTAAAAATAATGCTAAGGATTTAAAAGTACTACCATTAGCATTATTGATTTCAGCGCTTATTCAAATTCATGTCTTAAGTGCCTTAATGTCGGTTGGCGTCATCTTTATCTTCTTTGTTGTCGGTTTTTACAAGACAAATCAAAAATTACAGCTTTTATCAAAATGTTTCTTAGCGGCCCTTCTAACTATTGTTCTAACCTTTAATGTTTGGGGCGCTATGCTAGAAATTTTCACAAGAAATACGCTGTACTCGCCTTACACTCACTTAGATATGGCTAGTGCTACAATGCGTTTTTCAACAACTAGCTATAGCGCTTCATCTATAGGACTATTTATGAGCGTTATTTTCATTTTACAATTTGTTTTACTATTTTCTAGGTGGTCACAAGTATCACTTTCTAATAAGCTAATGACACTATTAGGAGCCTTATTTCTCCTGTTATCAACAAATCTTGTTCCTTGGACGACAATATCGAATCTAATACCACAGCTTCGAAGTTTTTTACAATTTCCTTACCGCTTTTATGGTTTTGCAACTGTCTTATTACTTGCTGGTTTTGGCAACTCTCTTTCTGAGCTACCTTCATTTAAGCCTAAAAAGTTTGGCGAGTTATTTTTAATCATTAGTAGTCTTTTTATTTTAGGTCAATCATATATTGATATTCAACAGCAAAATAAGCTCTGGAATTCCAATGATCCTCTTATTTATAAAGGGAGCGTTGTCGTTTCAAATCATCTAACGAGTGATCAAATTAGAACTAATTTTACTAGTTCTGATTTATCAAAAGGATTAAAGGTGGTTAAAAAAATAGCCCCAGATTATTTACCAAATAATCAAGAACAAAAGACAACATATAATAAAAAAGAATACAAGAAAGATATTGTTAGGAATCGTCCTAATATCACTAAGACTGTTACAAAAAATGGTGATTTAATCCTTAAATGGCATGCGACAAAAAAAGGTGAATCCATCGCACTTCCTATTGTCGTTTATAATAATTCAGAGCTCTCCTTAAATGGAAGTCAATTACACCGATTATCTCTATCTGCATTAGGTGTCCCTACTGTTAAGGCAACAAAAAAAGGGAGTAATCGTGTAGTGCTTAGATATCAATCGGAAATGATCACTACATGGCGTTTGTTTTTCGTCATTTTAACTTGGATTATTAGTATTTTATCGATGATAACACTCCATTTTATAAATAGAAAACTAGACAAAAATAGTGTTCATAAATGACAAGTCCACTCTAACTGTTGTTGGTAATAGCGTAAAAGCTATTACCAACAACAGTTTTTTCATACCAAAAAGTCCCCAAAAGTCATGAGACTTTTGGGGACTTTTTGGTATGAGATTTTTTAGCTAGTCTTGTTGTAAAATGTCACGGACTTTAGTTGACAATAAATCAATAGCAACTGTATTTGCGCCACCTTCTGGCACAATAATATCCGCATAGCGTTTCGTTGGTTCAATGAATTGATTATACATTGGTTTAACCGTTTTAACGTATTGATCAATAACTGATTGTAATGAGCGACCACGTTCCTTCATATCACGTGTGATACGGCGAATAATACGTAAATCATCATCTGTATCAACAAAAACTTTAATATCCATTAAACTTCTGAGCTTTTCGTCCCCTAGAATTAGAATTCCTTCAACAATGATAACATCTTGAGGTTCTGTTCTGATCGTCTCACTTGAACGAGTAAACTGTGTGTAATCATAAACAGGCATATCAATTGCTTCATTATCCAACAATTGTTCCAAATCACTAATCATCTGTTCGTTGTCAAACGCGAGTGGATGATCATAGTTCACTGCTTTACGTTCTTCCATACTCATTTCAGCTTGATCATTATAATAAGTATCTTGTTGTAAAATCATGATTGATTCGCCAGCTAATTGTGAATAAATAGCATTACTAACCGTCGTCTTACCGCTACCAGTACCACCTGTTACACCAATAATAATGGGACGTTTTGTTCTTTTGCTCATGCTTTAGAAATCCTCCATTTATTCGAAACGTTCAGGTTCTTGCTGACTATCTCCAAATCGATAAGCAACGGCATCTAATATTCGTTTAGCTGCTTGCCCATCTCCATAAGGATTTTTAGCATTTGCCATTCGTTCGTACTCTGTCTTATTAGTTATTAATGATAGCATGGTTTCTTTGACTTTCACAGGGTCAGTTCCAACTAACTTCAATGTACCCGCCTTCACGCCTTCCGGACGTTCTGTGTTATCACGTAAAACAAGAACTGGTTTTCCTAATGATGGCGCCTCTTCTTGAACACCACCTGAATCCGTCATAATAAAGTAACTTTTTGCAGCGATATTATGAAAATCAACCACATCAAGCGGTTCAATTAGATGAACGCGCTGTTCTCCACCTAAGACTTCTTCGGCTAAATCTTTAACAACTGGATTTAAATGAACCGGATAAACGACTTCAACATCTGGCTGATCTTTAACGACAGATTTAATCACTTCGAAAACACGACGCATAGGTGCACCTTGGTTTTCACGACGATGCATCGTGAGTAAAATCATTTTATTCGCAGGATTTACTTCTGATAGAACATCATGGTCATACTCTTTTTGAACTGTTTGTTTTAAAGCATCGATGGCTGTGTTACCTGTTACAAAAATATTTTCTTTTGGATGATTTTCTAATAACAGATTAGTTTCGCTTTGCGAAGTTGGGGCAAAGTACATATCTGCCAGTACATCTGTTAGTTGACGGTTCATTTCTTCTGGAAACGGTGAATACTTATCCCAAGTCCGTAATCCCGCTTCAACGTGTCCAATTGCCACTTGATTATAAAAAGCTGAAATACTAGCGGCGAATGTTGTTGTTGTATCACCATGAACTAAAATAATATCAGGCTGCTCTACTTTAATAACATCATCTAATTTTTGTAAAACATTTCGAGTTGTATCACTTAATGTCTGGTTAGCGTGCATCACATTCAAATCATAATCTGGCGTTATTTTAAATATCTCTAAGACTTGGTCCAACATTTGGCGATGTTGTGCTGTTACGACAGTTACTGTTTCAAACTCCGTCGTACGTTCTTTTAACTCTAAGACAACAGGTGCCATTTTTATTGCTTCTGGACGCGTCCCAAAAACAGTCATCACTTTTACTTTTTTCATAATTGGCCTCCTCAATGATTATATTAGTTACTATTATACCAAAGAAAAGACAAAATTCTGATTTTGTTAACAAAAATTTAATAGCCTAATTATTAATCATTTTCTCATTAATATGTTATCATTATTTCATAAATAAATTTGGAGGTCTTTCTATGTCAAAAATAAATTTTGAAGATCAACTTAAAAAATATGCTGAATTAATCGTCAAAGTCGGTGTTAACGTCTCAAAAGGCCAAACAATCGTCCTACAAATTTCCGTAACCCAACAAAAATTAGCTCATTTAATCGTCAATGAAGCTTATGCTGCTGGCGCAAGTGAAGTTATCGTTAAATGGGCAGATAGTCATGTCTCGAAATCATTCCTTGAATTTGCTCCACTAGACCGTTTAGTCGACGTTCCTGGTTATGCAACCTCAGAAGTTGAAGATTGGGTTGCTAAAAAAGCATCTCGCATCTCAGTCATGTCAGATGATCCTGATGCCTTTGCTGGTATCCCTTCTGAAAAGATTGCCTCACGCCAAAAAGCTATGGGTCAAGCTCTACGTCCATTACGTAAAGCAACTCAAAATAATGACGTTAGTTGGACTGTAGTCGCTGCCGCAGATACTGCTTGGGCTGAACTCGTTTTTCCTGAATTAAAAGGCGAACTTGCTGTTTCACGACTTTGGGAAGAAATTTTTAAAACAACACGTATTGATCATGAAGATCCAATTGAAGCATGGCATCAACATGATTTAACATTGCGCACAAAAGCTGAAGAATTAAATAAAGAACAATTTTCTGCTTTACATTATGTTGCCCCAGGGACAGATATCGTCATCGGTCTCCCTAAAAATCATTTGTGGGAAGGCGCCGGTTCATTTGATGCACAAGGTCATGAATTCATGGCTAACATGCCTACCGAAGAAGTTTTCACCGCACCTGATTCTAGACGTATTGATGGTTACATTTCTTCAACAAAACCATTAAGCTACGCAGGAACTACTTTGAGTGGTATGAAATTTACTTTTGAAGCAGGTAAGGTTGTTAAAGCAACTGCTGAACAAGGTGAAGAAGTTTTACAGCACTTACTAGAGACTGATGATGGCGCAAAATCATTGGGTGAAGTTGCTTTAGTTCCAGACCCTTCTCCAATTTCACAATCAGGAATAACGTTCTTTAATACATTATTCGATGAAAATGCCAGTGACCATTTAGCGCTTGGCTCCGCTTATCCCTTCTCTATTAAGGATGGTACTAAAATGAACGATACTGAATTAGCCGCTGCTGGTTTAAATTTAAGCCAAACGCACGTTGACTTCATGGTCGGCTCATCTGACATGTCAATTGATGGGCTTCGTGAGGATGGCAGTACAGTACCCGTTTTCCGTAATGGGGATTGGGCATAAATGATCACATAAAAAGGTATAAACTAGCATTTCTGTTAGTTTATACCTTTTTCACTACTACTTATTTTATTGATTAGGTTTTTGTAACCCAAATTCAGAAAGTATATCTTAATATAGTATATTAAAATCATATGTTTGTTTATATTAAATGTCATTTTTATAATCCCTATAAGTAAAGGTAATAAAAGCTAAGCTACTAATCACCCACGCTGCAATAACCATCATTAGTCGAGGTTTAGTAATGATTTTTGAATGATAACTAAGCGTTACTCTATTGATACCTTTTTTTGTTGCTTTAATCGTTGGACTACCTATATTTGATAAGGTAATCTTTTTTATATTAAGCTTAGTTCCATTTAGTGTAACTTTTGAATTGTTATAAACAATAATAGGTAAGGACATTGTTTCTCCTATTTTTGTTGCAGTCCATCTAAGCGATAAATCACCCTTATCTGTCACTCTTTTTATAATATTTGACTTATTCATTATAATTTCATTTTTATATTCATTGTAAGGATCCTTGCTTAATTCTTGATTATTAGGTAAATAATCTGGAGTTGATTTTTGTGCTACCTCTAACCCTTTTTTTAAATCACGATTAGTAAAAGCATTTCTTATTTGGACAGTACTTAAAGAATCTGGGGTTGTAACATGTCCTTTAGCTATAATTGACTCATTTGAATTCCAAATTTCATTTTTAGTCTGAATATCACTATACGATTGCCCTAAAATAAAAATACTTCCGACAATTAAAAACAATGAACAATTTTTCTTTGCATTCGGCGAAGGTAACGTAGAAATTGTAGCACTGAACCCCGCTACTAATAGAATCGTAGTAAAACTATCAAATCGATAAGGAAACTGTAAAAAACTTTGTAACTGTGGAATTAATATAGATATCCTAGTCCACGGAAATAAATTTGTAGTTAGAGCAAGAAAAATAGCTCCTATTATAGTAACAATCTTATTAGCTAGAGATAATTCTTTTCTTTTTGAAAACAACCAAACAATTTGTAACACAAAAATGATACTCATAACCAATCCAAACTGTGTACCACTATAGTTACCAGTTGAAAGGTTCATGGTTGAACCAGACATGTTTGAATTGGCAAATGGTGAATATATTTTATTATTTGAGAAAACATCCAACATAGCTCCCCAAACATTAAAGGTCAGAACTAACGCCAGTAAACTGGCTAGAAAACATTTTAATAAAAGTTGTAATTTCTGGTTAGTTTGAATAAAGCCAATGAAAAAGAATACAACTAAAACGCCAATTGACATTAAGGCGCTTAAGACGTGAATTTGGATTAGCACTGAAACTGCTAATGCTAAAGGTAGTACTTTTAAATCCTTAGCATTATTTTTAATCATTTTAAGCCCAAGAATGACAATCAAAGGCATCAACATAACGCCCCATATCATAAAATTCTGATAGATTGACCATCGAGTGATATAGAAACTACCCATAAAAAGACTAGCAGCTAAGACTGAATTTTTTTTAGTCGCTTTCAATTCTCTAGATAGAAAATACATTGAAAATCCACTAATAAAGAAAATTATGAATGACGTGACAATTTCAAATTTAATCCAACTATGCACGATACCTAGTAATCCACCTAAAAGGTAAGTAAACCCTGGTCCATATAAGGCATTAACAATTCGACCACTTTGTTGAAAACCGTAATTAGATTGAAAATAATTAAAGTTACCTGTTTTAAGCTGCATATAATCATCATAGATACGGTTAAAATGGAATAGAGAATCAGCACCAACTACTAAACTATTATTAAGTATCTGCGGAACTGTCAGAAAAAAACTTAATATAAAAATAACGCAAAATACCGTTCCATATTTTTTTAAAGATTCAAACTTATTTATCAAGCTATTTACTCCCAAATAAAATTATTTAATGGTTTAATTATAACAATAGAAAATTGTGCTGTCACTCAAGAAATATAATATTGCTAGAACTAAAAGATCAATATCTATGAAACTACTGACACCTTAGCCATGTTGTAAATGAAAATTATGACTATGAATTTAAAAATCTACAATAGTAATAATTGACTTATTTATTTTTGCCATTTACAATGAAGTAATCAGCCTTTTTGTCTCTGTAGCTCAGCTGGATAGAGCAACCGCCTCCTAAGCGGTAGGTCATCAGTTCGACTCTGATCAGGGACATCTTAAATAAATTTTCCGCCTTATAGGTTACAAGACTTCGGTATACTGCCGAGCTTTTGTAACCTATTTTTTATATATTTAACTTGTAAGTGCTATTTATTTTATCCTTGAAATTGTAGCAGTAGAAGAATTACTATTATATAAATTGTATTAATGAATGCAATTAATATAAATAACAACATACCACATAGACGATAACCAATATTTTTCTGAAAAAAGGGTAGTCTTTCAATATAAGTTCCAATGCCAATCATACCCGTCCCCACTAACCACATGCCAATCGTTAAATTCACAACTATTAACCATGGTTCAATTAAACACAACACGATACTAACAATTCCTACCCATTTCATTTCATTATTTACAGGTTTAAACCTTTTTCTCATCGGAAAGACCTTCTTCCACGTTATATATATTTGTTTAACAATTTTTTTAAGGTCTAAAACACATCATTTTATCCAATCTTTTCTAAACTATCTTTAAGATTTCGATAATTGTACACCTAATATTATTTTTCCACTAAGCAATAAGACTTTCGCAAATAAAAAAATACTGTTTAAGCAAACAATCATTGCTTAAACAGTATTTTAAATCGCATCGAAATTTTATATCTTCAATTTTTCCAGTTTATAATTCGACACCATTTGTTTTAATAACATTTTGATACCAATAGAACGAATCTTTTTTCAATCGATTTAGCGTCCCGTTACCTTCGTTATCTCGATCTACGTAAATGTAACCATAGCGTTTCGCCATTTCGCCTGAGCCTGCGCTAATTAAATCGATACAGCCCCATGATGTGTAACCTAGACAAGAAACCCCGTCTGCAATCGCCTCACCCATTGCTTCAATATTTTCACTTAGATAAGAAATGCGATAATCATCATGAATTTTATTGCCTTCTTCCACAACATCTTTTGCACCTAATCCATTTTCAACAACAAATAATGGTTTCTGATAACGATCATAAATTTGATTCATCGTTGTTCTCAAACCAAGGCCATCTGTTTGCCAGCCCCATTCGCTTGTCTTTAAGTAAGGATTTTTTAAGCTATCAAAGACATTTGCTGCTGTTTTATCAGTCATCTCAGGATCAGCGCTTGCTAATCTTGATGAATAATAGCTAAATGAAATGAAATCAACTGTATTTTCTAATAAATCTTTTTCGTCGGTATCTGCCATTTTAATTTCTATACCCATATCTTTAAATAATCTTGCCGAATAACTTGGGTAGTAGCCACGTGACTGAACATCAATAAAGAAGTATCCTTCCCGATCCTTTGTCATTGCTTCAAATACATCTTTTGGATTAGGTGTATTGGGATAGGTAACCCCAGCCGCTAACATACACCCTATCTTAAAATCAGGATTAATTTCGTGTGCTAATTTTGTCGCAAGCGCAGAGGCAACTAATTGATGATGTGCCGCTTGATATTTGATTTGGTCAGGATTATCAATCCCTTCCAAATCTAATCCACCGCCCAATAACGGAATGTGTAAAATCATATTAATTTCGTTAAATGTTAACCAATACTTAACCTTATCCTTATAACGCATAAATAAGACGCGTGAAAAGTTTAAGTAATTATCAATCATTCGACGGTCAGCCCAACCATTCATTTTTTTCAACATCCCTAACGGCGTATCGAAATGGTTAATTGTTACTAACGGTTCCATCCCTAATTCGTTACAAAGATCGATAACTTTATCATAGAATTCTAGCCCTTTTTCGTTTGGTTCTTTTTCATCACCTTGTGGAAATATCCGTGGCCAACTAATTGACATTCTGAAGGTTTTGAAACCCATTTCTGCCATTAATCGTAAATCTTCTTCATAATGATGATAAAAATCAACAGATTCATGACTAGGATAAAAATCTTCTTTCATCTGCATCGCTTCTTTTACATTAAATAAATAATCCCAGCGACCATGGTGTGCGTCTGGTAATATATCTACTAATGACAGGCCCTTACCATCAACATCATAGGCCCCTTCAAATTGATTAGCGGCCGTTGCGCCACCCCATAAAAAGTTATCTGGAAAATTTGATTTTGTCATCTTATTGACCTCCTGAATTAATTTCTAAATCTAATAAATCAGTACCAACAATTATTTCTGACTGGTCTTTAGCAAGTGGTTTAATTTTTTTATATTTTGGTGTGTTCGTCACGATAATTGGCGTAATAATTTCATATCCTGCCTGTTTAATACCTTCAATATCGAATTTAAGTAATAAATCGCCTTTTTTTACGACGGTATCAATTTCTGTTTGAATTTCAAAATACTTACCTTCTAATTCAACTGTATCCATTCCGATATGCATTAAAATTTCGGCGCCATCGTCTGTCACCATACCAACTGCGTGTCCTGTTGGAAAAACTAATGTTATTTTACCATCAGCAGGTGCGTATAATTGACCAACTTCAGGTAGAATTGCGATACCGTCACCCATAATACCAGAACTAAAGACAGGGTCTTTAACCTCTGATAAAGGTAATACTTCGCCTTTAAGTGGGCTACCAAGGATTTCTCCACTCATTTCTACTTCTACAGGTACTACTGACGTTGTTACTTTTGTTTCAGCAACAGCAACGGGTACTTCTTGATCTTCCTTTGTTAAACCGAACATAAGTGTTAAGACATATGCCAATACGAATGAAACAACGATTGCTATCAGCACAGCGTAGAATGACATATCAATTCCTGTCTTAGGATTCAAGTAACTTGGAATAGAGAAAATGCCTAATCCACCAACCATGTATCCTTTTGTCCCAAATACACCAAGAACCATGCCACCAATAGCGGCTGAAATACATGTAATAATAAATGGTTTTTTACGAGGTAACGTAATTCCGTAAATAGCGGGTTCCGTAACACCAAAGATTCCTGAAATAAATGAAGAATAGCCAAGACCTTTTAGTTTTTTATTTTTTGTTTTAATTGTAATTGCCAATACTGACCCAATTTGAGCGAACGTTGTCCCTAGCATAAGTGCTAAAATTGGATCTGAGCCTGTTGTTGAAATGTTAAGTAAGGCAAGTGGAACAAGTCCCCAATGTAACCCGAAGATAACAAGTACTTGCCATAAGCCACCAAGAACTGCGCCAGCGGCAATTGGACTAAATGTGTATACAGCTGTAAATCCGGTTGCCACAATATCACTAGCCCAAGTTGTTATGGGACCTATAAAGATAAATGTAATAGGCACAACAACAAGTGCTGTTAACATTGGCACTAAGAATGTTCGTACAACTTCTGGTATCACTTTTTTGAAGAATGGTTCCACTTTTGATGCAAACCAAATTGATACAATAATAGGTACAACTGATGATGCGTAACTCATCATGATTACTGGAATCCCCAAGAATGTCATATAGATTGGTGATTCAAAAATTGTTCCTGCAAATAAAGTGTACAGCACTTTTCCACCTGAAGCGGCTAGTGTTGCTGGCAATTGTGCCACAATAGTTGGGTAAACTAAGGATGCACCAATAACCATTGCCAACAATGGATTAACGTGGAATTTTTTACTAGCACTGTAAGCTAAGATAATCGGGAAGAAATAAAAGAAAGAATCTCCTAATGCATTTAAAATAATATACGTTCCAGATGTCGGTGCCACCCAGCTAAATGCGACTAGTAATGAAACTATTCCTTTGATCATCCCTGTTGCAGCTAAAACACCTAGAGCTGGTGCAAAGATACCTGAAATCATATCAATAAAGGCATCAAGCGGTTTCATTTTTTCGCCATCATTATCTGGCACAATGCCATCACCATCAAGTCCGCTACCTTTAACTAATGCATCATAAACTTCCGGAACTTGATTTCCAACAACCACTTGGTACTGGCCGCCACTTTTAACAACGGTCACTACGCCGTCCATATTTTTCAACATATCGGTATTGGCCTTAGATTCATCTTTTAATTTAAATCTTAGTCGGGTTGTACAATGGACTACGCTATTAACGTTAGCTTCGCCACCTACATTTTTTAAAATATCTTTAGCTAATTTTTCGTAACTCATCACAATCACTCCTTTATATTTTTTATAAATTAAAACCCAGTTATCCATTTCAACTCAAAAAATACGAGTTTGCATGGATAACTGGGTTTATGCTTGCTTATAAATGGCAATAACACACCTAATTATCAATTTATTTAATTTTCTGTTTGCCGATGGGTTACTCGCCAGATATGTAAAACTAGATAAACTTGTTCGTCTGCTTGTAAATCCCAATCGGCCCGTTCTCGAATATACTGCACGATTTTTTCCACTGTTTCGTACACTTGTGGATACCGACTAATCATCATGGCGAGCAACTCAGGGTCAAGTTCTGCACGATCAATCTCAGTATTATGAAAATGCCTAATGAATAAATAGCGTAAATGTGAGACAAATCGACTATAATTAAATGATTTTTCGTCGAGAATAATACCAGTATCTAATTGAATAATATTAACAATTCCCGAAATGAGTTCTGTCAGCTTCATCGATTCTTGAACAGCATGTCCGCCTTCTTTGACGTTAATCAAATGATAGGTTAATAAAATCAATTCATTATTTTGAACCGTAATGTCAAATTTTGATTCGATTTCTTTAATACCAACCTTTGCAGCTTGGAATTCACTTGGAAATAATTTTTTCATTTCCCAATGAACAGATCGGTCATTTAAAAACATTTCTTCACGATTTTTTTGTAATGAATATTGAAAATGGTCCACTAAAATCAAAAATTGAACATCATCAAATGTCACATCAATTAATGGCTCTACTACTCCAACAAAAGTTGTCGTAACTTCCAAAGTTTCTGCATCAAATCCTGAAATTAATTTCATTGTATCTGAATCTTCTTCAGCTTTAAACCGTCGGTCAATCTGGTCCTTATCGATATTATCTCCAGCATGATAACCGAATCCAATACCGTTACCAATGACCACCCACTCAACATTGTCGGATGATTCAACTAAAGCTGCATTATTATTAAAATTTTTTACGAACTTCACATCAAACCGACCCCTTCCCATAAAAAATGACCTACAAATACAGATATTTTCATATCTACATCAATAGGTCATGCCTGATCGAATCAGTAACACTCATTTCATATTTATTGTATCATTTATTGTAAGCGTTATCAATAGCTATTTAAATTACTTTATAACTTACTACCATTTTCTTTAATGACCTTTTGATACCAATAGAATGAATCTTTCTTATATCGTTTTAATTCTTTCGCACTTTCTTCATCACGATCAATATAAACAAAGCCATAGCGCTTTTGATAGCCATTTGACCAGCTCAATAAATCAGTGAAACTCCAAGTTGTATACCCAATGACTTTTACACCGTCTGAAATGGCTTCTTGAATGGCTTTAATATGTTCATTGATAAAGTAAATTCGGTAATCATCATGAATTGTATTGCCTTCTTCTAATTTATCATAAGCACCAAGACCGTTTTCAGTAATAAGAACAGGTAAGTCGTAACGACTATCAATTCTTCTCAGAGCAATTCTTAGCCCTTCAGGATCAATATTCCAATCCCAATCAGTTTGTTTTAAAAATTCATTATTAGTAGTCTTAAACATGCCTGGAACGCCACTTTCGGAGCTAGTCCCCTTTTTACCTGTATTATTTTCAGCAGCAAGTCCAACACCACCAACTAACGGATTAGCCGCAATTGTTTGGGTTTGATAATAATTTAAACCCATAAAATCTGGTTTTCCAGCAATTAAAAGAGCTTGATCTGCTTCTGTAACAGTAGGTGCAGTTCCACGTTCAGTTAACCATTTATAAATCATTTTTGGATAACGTCCATAAACATAAATATCCATCCAAAAATGAGCAGCATAATCTTCATAGTTAGTAGCCGCAACTTGGTTTTTAGGATCTCCATTAACTGCATAACCCGGGCTATAGGCAAAGCTAGGCCCAATTTCACCTTGATAATGACCTTCATGAAATGCCTTAATTGCTGAAGCATTTGCTAAATTAGCAATGTGATTTGCAGCATACATTCTTTTTTCATCATTTACTGCAGGCGGATGACTCTCCATTTGATAGCCATGAGAAATAAATACGTTTTGTTCATTTAATGATACCCAATATTTAACACGATCACTGAATGCATCAAAACAAGTTTTCGCATAATCCGTAAAATCAGTAATAATTTCACGAGATTCCCAACCAGCATATTCATCTTGTAATGCTTGTGGTAAATCCCAATGATAAAGTGTCACAACAGGTTCAATATTATTCGCAATTAACTCATCGATTAATCGATTATAAAAATCTATCCCCTTTTGATTAACTTTACCTTTTCCTTCTGGATAAATACGTGTCCAAGCAATTGAAAAACGGTAAGCTTTCAATCCTTGCTCCTTCATTAAGGCGACATCTTCTTTAAAACGGTGATAATGATCGACGGCTACATCACCATTTGTACCCTTAAATGTTTTCCCAGGAATTCTTACAAATTTATCCCAAACTGATAATCCTTTACCATCTTCTTGATACGCACCTTCAATTTGGTAAGCAGCTGAGGAAGCCCCCCATAAAAAATCAGTTGGAAATTGACTCATTTTTTCATATTCCATTATCTATTCTCTCCTTAAAAATAATCACTTAATATCGGTTGTTCTTTAATTAATGCGCCATCGAATAACGTCACGTCGCCTGATACAAATCCATATTGTTTTAATTGTTTAAATGTTCGATACCCCATCATACTTCGTGTTAAATTTTGAATATCCGTTGTAAACGTAGTTGCTGAATTTTCAGTCTTTTCAACTTTTGTTTGTCCGTCTATTCGGCTAATTTGCCAATAGCCTTCATTAGCCTGAATAGTCGAATCTTGAACTTGAATCACAATTTGTGGAAAATCTTGCTGGTAAGGGTATCTGCTGAGAAAGTCTTCAACATTTACAATTCTTGCCATCATGTAAGGTTGCGTTGTCACTTCAACTTGAGGATTTGCCAGTACATCTGGAAATGGCTGTCCAATTGGACTCTCATAACTAAACCATTCGTATGCTGATTGATGCTTAAGCACAAAATTTTGTAATTGGAGCCAACTCTCACTTGTTTGATATATCCATTCAACGATTTTAAATTCATCAGTTTCTCTTTGATAAACAAGATAGCCTTCTGACTCATTTTTTTCATTATAATAGACCGCTACTTCCCAGTTAGGGTGTTTCTCCGCCGAATAAGTTAACCACCAATCTGGCCGTTCAATACCACCTTGTTGAGAGAGCTGATTCTGTTGGTATAATTTATTTAATTCCTCTTTTACATCCAAATAACGGTGACGTTCAACGTGACCTATGGCCTTAACTTTTAATCGTGGTAAATCCTTCGTATTCATCCGATATATCGTTTGATCAAATGTTGCTTCGTAACCGAATTTACGATAGAACGGATACGAAAATGGCGCTAAATACGATAATGTCGTTCCATTATCATACATCTCATCCAGAGCTAAATTCATTAATTGTCCAATACTACCCTGACCAGCAAATTCTGGATAACTTGCAACATAGCCAATACCACCCATTTTAAATTGAGTCCCGTGAAAATGAGTCGTAAATGGTGTATTAATCACACCGCTGACAACTTTCCCAGATTCAACTGAGCCCCAATCTGATGAATGCTCATAAAGTTTGCGAAAAAAGCTCTTTCTCTGTGCTGATACTTTTTTATTAAAGGCATAAATTGATAAATCAAAGTAACTTCCAAAATGAGTTTCATCTAACTTCATATTTGTCATGGATCTACTCAACTCCTTCTTCTGTACGAATTAACCTCTTTAAATATAGCACGGTTACCCTATTCGTGCAATCGCTTACAAAATTAGTCAATAAAAAAATCATCCAATTATTATTGGATGATCCTTCTCATTAATCAAAATGTTCTGCTTTTGGTTTGCGTCTTTTACCTTTATTTTTTTGATTTCTCAAACGAACTTTACGATGTGGTTTCTTTACTGGTTCATCAGATTGCTTTTGACCATCAACTGTTTTGGCTTTCACTTCAACTGGTTTAAGTTTCTTAGCTTTTGGTTCAGCCACACGTTCTGGTCTTTCTGTTACAATCGCACCATCATATAAGTAACCTTTTTCAATTTCAAATGGTGTATTTTTTAAATCTTGTTTTAAGGTACGTAGATCATGTTCATTTCCAAGATTAATAACCATCCCTTCAGCACCCATCCGGCCTGTCCGGCCGACACGATGAATATATGACGTCGTATCTTTAGGCATATCATAATTTACGACTGCGGGTAACATTGGAATGTCCAAACCTCGAGCGGCAACATCCGTCGTTAGTAATAATTTAATTTCATGCTTATGAAGTTGTGATAAAGCATTAGCACGATTAACTTGGCGTTGCTCGCTATCTAAGACAGCGACTGGTACATGATCATATTTTAATTTTTGAGCCATATCTTGTAACGATGATAGTTGGTTAAAGAAAACTAGTGCATAAAAATCTTCAACATTTGCTAAACGACGCAACGTTGATTGACGTTTACGCGTTGGTGTTTCAATTGAATAATGGTGAACGATACCTTGTGTTTGATCAACTTCACGAACATCATAAGTTGTCACATTAGCACCAAACCATTTTTTCAAATCATCTAATATTGCCGTTTCCGTCGCAGAAAAGAAACTTAATTGAATGCCTGCAGGTGCCTGGCTGATTAAATCACGACAAGTTGTTAGTGTTTCATCCGTTAATAAATCATCCGCTTCATCAATGACAACTGATTTAACTTTATGTAATTTAATTTTTTTATCTTCAGCTAAATTCAATAAGCGACCTGGTGTTCCGACAATAATCTCAGGTTTTTTCTTTAAATTTTCAATTTGGCGTTTCATATTAGCACCACCAATAATAGCTTGAACTTTTAAATCAAGTTCTTTAGCCCAAGGACGAATGACACCTGCTAATTGCATAGCTAATTCTTGTGAAGGTGCAATAATCAATAGTTGAATGCCATCTTTAGGTATTAATCTTTCGAGTAAAGGTAAGCTGAACGCTAATGTTTTACCAGAACCGGTTGGTGCTAATCCAAGGATATTTTCACCTGATTTTAGAGGTTCATAAACGGCTTCTTGGATGGGTGATTGTGTTTCAAAACCTTGTTCTTTAAAATATGCATCAAATTTTGGATTCATTTTAGTCTCTTTCTTTTAACTTCATAGGATTAGTTTTAATAATTAAGTATAGCATATAAAAAATAAGCTTCCATTGATTCACAGAAACTTATCTCAATAATTCTTATTTATGATCAGCTGGAAATTCAATTCCGGCACTTTTCCTTAAATCAAACAATACTTGATTAACTGTCACACTAAGTTTTTGCCATTTTATATAATCAGCTTTGTTCGTTACGTCATTGGGGTTATTGATGACTCTAGCAAAATCAATCGCTTCAGCTAACATCGGATTTTTAGCTGGTTTTTGACTAAGTAGTTCTTCTTTATCAGAGCCATCTCGATAAAGAACCTCATTTAATTCAGCTGCATTATCCATCACAATTGTGTCTTTTAGGCCATAGATTTCACTAGTTAAATATGAATTTGCTGTCTTACCAATATTTAAGGTCACTCTAAAATCTTCATAAGTTAGAATTGCGACACCTTTACCATCAACACCTGTTGGTAACATTGTTGGATAGTACTGAACTTCAAGTGGTGTACCAAACCAAGAAATAGCATTATAAACAACGTAAACACCTAAGTCTTGTAATGCACCACCAGAAAATTTTGGTGAGAAGATATTAGGTTCTTCACCTGCTAAAATAGCATCATAACGTGACGAATACTTCATATAAGTTAAAGTTGCGCCTTGGATGGTCTCTAGTTCAGTTACTTTTTGTTCAATAATTTTGAAATTATCTTGATGAATTTGTCGAGCTGCTTCAAATAATTGACTTCCAGGATGTTCCCTAAGAACCGTCTGAATAGCGGCCATTTCTGTTGGATTTGAGACCACTGGTTTTTCGGCAATAACTTTTTTACCAGCTTCAATCGCTAATTTAATTTGTTCAAAATGTAAACTATTCGGAGAAGCAATATAGATTACCTCAAATTTATCTGAATTTAAAAATTCTGTCATATTATCGTAAAAATTTGTTGCACCATATTTTTCACCAAAATCTTTGGCTTTTAATTCGGTTCTTGAATAGACACTAGTCAATTGAAATTCATTAGATTCATGCGCTGCTTCAACGAATTGACCTGTAATCCAATTTGTACCAATAATACCTAATTTAATCATACCCAATACCTCCATTTTATTATTAAATTCATTATAACAACAATTGAACCGTTTTCATAACGATTGCTTTATTTCAATTTTGTGACGATAGATTAAATTTATATATATTTTGGGCAATTCTTTCCGCTTGTTAGCTAAAAGTGCTATATTTAAGTAGAAGAGTTCTAATTAGGAGGGATAGCTGTGAAGAAACGTAGTTTTGCACTACTAGGTGCATCATTTTTTATTGGATTAACGAAAGATATTAAGTCTATAACCGCACCTAAAACTAAGGTTTCTTTACCTATTTTTTATGCTGGACATTGGCTATTCTACGATGAATTAAGTCATCGACACCATAATTTGGATATTTCATCAGACCTCACAATTCGAATTGACGAACGTGCACTCGATGGTAAGATTGAACATATAGATGAGCGTGAACTTAGTTTCTTAGATGAATATGGTTTTCATCTAAGAATTGATGCAAACGATCAAGGACCAGTGAGTTTGTTTGACGAAGCAGATAACCGGACCTATCCCATTAAATTAGCCCCAATTGTAGAATCACAAGATGATAAAAATGAAGATGTAGATTAACAGAATTTTGTTGATTATCATCTTCATTTTTTGTTTCATTACACGTTTAAATAGTCTAAAATAGTTAAATACGCATTTTAATATAGAAACGAGGACCTTTTTCCATGAACAATGATCACCTAAAACGAGATATTGGCTTTTTCGCTGCCCTTTCAACTGTAATGGGAACAGTTATCGGCGGAGGCGTTTTTTTTAAAGTTTCAAGCGTTACACAACAAACCCAATCTGCTAACTTAACTTTATTTGTTTGGTTACTTGGTGGCTTTTTAACTATCTGTGCTGGATTAACCGCTGCAGAACTTGCAGCCGCCATCCCAGAAACTGGTGGCGCCATTAAATATATCGAATATACTTATGGCCGTTTCCCAGCATTTTTACTTGGCTGGGCACAAATAATCATTTATTATCCAGCAAACATTGCAGCTCTTTCAATTATTTTTGGCACACAATTAATTAATCTTTTCCATCTTGATTCACATTTAATTATCCCATTTGCTTTAATTAGTGGAATCAGTATCACATTGATTAACTTTTTAGGCGCCAAAGTTGGTGGTACCTTTCAATCAATTTCATTAGTTTTAAAATTATTACCTATTATTGTCATTGTGATATGGGGGATTTTCACTCCTGGACAAGTGACGTTTAGTTTAATTCCGTTAACATCCGGCGCGCACCAGTCTTTCTTTACTGCTTTAAGTGGCGGCCTTCTTGCGACCATGTTTGCTTATGATGGCTGGATTGGGGTTGGAAATATTGCCGGAGAGATGCACCATCCAGAACGTGATTTACCGAAAGCCATTATTTCAGGATTATTTTTCATCACAATTATCTATACATTAATTAATTTTGTTTTTCTTAAGGCTCTTCCTATTTCAGGATTAGCTGGCAATTTAAATGCAGCTTCTGATGCCTCAAGACAACTATTTGGACAATTTGGTGGTAAGTTTGTGACCGTTGGTATCTTAATTTCAGTCTACGGTGCCACTAACGGCTATACGTTAACCGGTATGCGCGTTCCATATGCGATGGCCTTAGAAAACCAACTCCCCTTTAGTAATTGGCTAAAACGCTTATCTCCTCATACGAGAGTTCCATATATTGCGGGCTTTTTACAAATAAGTATCGCAATAATAATGATGTTCTTAGGTAGTTTTGATTTATTAACAGATATGCTTATTTTTGTTATTTGGATTTTTAATGTACTAGTTTTCGTTGCTATCTTTATATTACGAAAACGTGAACCTGAATTAAATAGACCCTATAAAGTTCCTTTATATCCAATCATTCCAATCATCGCGATTATTGGGGGTATTTTTATACTCGTTGCGACACTATTAACACAAACGACGTTAGCACTTGTTGGTCTATTAATAACGGGACTTGGCATTCCTGTTTACTTTATTCATCAAAAAAGCCAAGGATAATTATACAAATAAAAACATTCAACTTTTAGAGCCAGATAGGCTCATATCCCTTAAGTCGAATGTTTTTATTTTTTATAAATTATTTAAATAGTTACTATATCCAGCAGCTTCCATTTCTGCTTCAGGAATAAACTTCAATGAGGCAGAGTTAATACAATAACGTAATCCGCCTTGGTCTTTAGGTCCATCAGTAAATACATGACCTAAATGTGAATTTGCTTCCTTACTTCTAACTTCCGTTCGTTGATAACCAAAAAGACTATTATCAACCAACTCAGCAATCTTAGAACCTGGGATTGGTTTTGAAAATGATGGCCAACCGCAGCCAGCGTCATATTTTTCTGCTGAACTAAAAAGTGCTTCCCCACTAACAACATCAACGTAAATTCCTTTTTGATAGAAGTCATCATATTTACCGGTAAATGGCGCTTCCGTTGCAGCATGTTGTGTAACTTCAAACTCTTCATTAGTTAAACGTTCACGTAATTCTTTTTCAGTTTCTTTTGACATAATGGACCTCCTAATGTTTTAAGATATCATTAGAATACTCTTTTTCACACTGAATACAATTTATCTGTTTGCAAAAAAAAGGCCAAAAGTAAAATACCTTTGGTCTTCCTCATCTATTATATTAAATTGGTTATTTTTCTAAAATTGTAACTGTTTCAATATGTGTTGTTTGTGGGAATTGATCCACTGGTAAAATTGGTTTTGTAACTTTGTAACCATCATCTAAGAAGCTCTGTAAATCACGAACTAATGTTGAAGGGTTACAACTAATGTAAACAACTTTTTTAGGTTGCATTTTAAGTGTACTTTCAATAAATGCTGGTTCTAGCCCCTTACGAGGAGGATCGACAACTAAAACGTCAGGTCTTAAGTTAGCATGACTCCAGTTTTCCATCCAGTTTTCTGCCATCCCAGTTTCAAAACGAACATTATCAATACCATTAATCTTAGCATTTTCTTTCGCATCTTTAACCGCTGCAGAAACTAATTCTACACCATAGATTTGACGAGCATGTTTTGCCATTGATAATGAAATTGTTCCAATACCACTATAAGCATCAATAACTGTTTCATTACCAGTTAAACCAGCACGTTCAAATGCTGCAGCATATAATTTTTCTGTTTGGACAGGATTAATTTGGTAGAAAGAATGTGGTGAAATTCTAAATGTTAATCCATTTAATTGATCTTCAATATAACCAGGGCCAAATAAAACTTTGTTTTCGCGGCCTAAAATAACATTTGTCTTTTCAGAATTTGTATTTTGAACAATAGTTGTAACCTCAGGTAATGATTCACGGATTGCAGCAGTAATTTCAGTAAACATTGGTAATTTCTTAGAGCGTGTTACTAAGACAATCATCATTTGTTTTGAGTAATGACCACGGCGAACCATAATGTGACGGATAATCCCTTTATGTGCACGTTCGTCATATGCTTCCACATGGAAACGTTGTAAGACATCACGTACAGCTACGATTGCTTTATCAATTTCTTCATCTTGAATTAAAAAATCTTCAATTGCAACAAAATCATGACTGTTTTTCTTGAAGAATCCTGTTTTTAATTCACCAGCAATTTCGCGAACAGGCACTTGTGCTTTATTACGGTAATGGAAAGGATTTTCCATTCCAACAGCATCAGATACTTCAATATCCAAATGCGCTTTTTTCAATAACTCTTGAACTTGTGCTTGTTTGAATTTTAATTGTGCTGGGTATGCTAAATGTTGTAAAGGTGCAATTCCAGTTTGTGTATATGCTGAACCTTTTGTTTCAACACGATCTGGGCTCTCATTACGAAAAGCTAAAACTTTAGCGAAACCAAAGTTCTTGCTAACTTTCATTACACGAATACTAACTTTTTCGCCTGGTAATGCATTTTCAATAAATAATGGGTAGCCATCAACTTTAGCGACACCCATACCTTGATAAGTTAAATCGATAATTTCTGTATCAAATTCTTGGTTCTTTATTACTGGAGGTAGTTTTTTCATTGTTGTCCTTTCGATGTTCCTGCGTATTTACTTTATTCAACCATGTTTAACCCCTAAAAGTCAATAGTTGCCAACTCTAGAAATAAAACAGGATTGAGGCCTTTACCAAGCACCTCAATCCTACTTAATTTCTTAGTTATCTCTTACTTTACTAATTGTACCATTACCGTCAACATCTTCACTATGCATTTCTTGGACTTCTTTTACAAAATGTTCTTCAGCTGTAATTTCGGCAGCCGTACGACCTGACGTAATTGACGTTTCTGGCAATGCATCTGTATTCGCAAAAATTTCGATATGTTGCTTTAAATTTTTGAAAGTCATTGGTGCATCACCACCATATTCACCATCAATATTAATCATCATTTTATTATCGACTGGTTTAGCAATTAATTTAGACGTTTTAACATAAATCACACGTTTATCATTAATATGCTTCCCACCATTTAACACAAGTGCCATTAAATGCAACATTTCGGCGATATTAGTCGCTTTAACAATAAGCAAGGTAAACTTACCGTCATCAAGTGAAGCGTTTGGTACGATTTGTTCAAAGCCACCTACAGAGTTCGTCAATGCTAATAAAAACATTGATGCTTTCCCTTTAAAAATTCCCCCATCATACTCAAGGTTCATTTCAATTGGTTTCATTCTAGGTAACATTTCAGCACCTTTAGCTAAATAAGCCAGATAACCAAAAAGTGATTTAAATTGTGAAGGAACATCATAAGTTAATTCCGTTAATAATCCACCACCAGCGATATTAATGAAATATTTTTCTCCAGCTTGTCCAACATCCATTTTAACTGTGTTACCTTTTGCAATTACTTTTGCAGCAGCAACTGAATCATCCCTAGGTATTTTCAAAGCTCTCGCATAATCATTTGTCGTTCCAGCTGGAATAACACCTATCTTAGGTCGGTGCTTAAGACCAGCAATTCCATTAGCAACTTCATTAATGGTTCCGTCGCCACCAGCAGCAATTACTAAATCAAACCCTGATTTAGCAGCTCTCGTTGCTTCATCTCGAGCTGAATGTTTCTTCGCTGTCGTCGCATAAGCACTAGTTTCATACCCGGCATTTTCAATGATGTCTAGAATACTCACGAGATCACTTTTTAAAGCCTCACGACCGGATGTTGGGTTATAGATAATTCTGGCTCTTTTTCTCATTCCGTTCCTCCACATGAATCTTATTTTAATAAGATTATCTTTGCTTCAATGAGGCCATCAATAATTGATTGACCACATTAGGATTTGCTTGTCCCTGTGTTTGTTTCATGATTTGTCCGATTAAGAATCCAACAGCACGATCTTTACCATTTTTGAAATCTTCAATTGATTGTTCATTGTTATCTAAAATACCATCAATAATGGGTTGTAACTTAGCTGGGTCAGATAATTGAACAAGTCCCTTAGACTCAACCCAAGCTTTAGGTTCGCTACCATTTTTAATAATTTCTTGGAAAACTTTTTTAGCAATCTTACTTGAAATTGTTTCATCAGTAATTAAATTAATCATTCCAGCAAGATTTGCTGGTGTTAATTTAGTATCTTGTAAGTTTAATTTATTTGTATTCATGAACGCATTAACTTCACCCATTAACCAGTTAGCAGCTAACTTAGGATCTGCATCTAACTTAATTGTGTCTTCAAAGAAATCTGACATTTCTTTTGTTTGTGTTAAGACTTCAGCATCATATTCAGGCAAGCCTAATTCACTTGCATAGCGTGTCCGTCGTTTGTCAGGCATTTCGGGAATTGATTCTCTAACTTCTTGAATCCAGTCATCACTAATATGAATTGGTGGAATATCTGGTTCTGGGAAATAACGATAATCGCTAGCCCCTTCTTTGACACGCATCAAAATAGTTGTACCAGTTGGTGCATCAAAACGGCGTGTTTCTTGTTGAACAATACCACCAGACATCAAGACATTTATTTGACGTTTTTCTTCAAATTCAAGTCCTTTACGCACATTTTCAAATGAATTTAAATTTTTCATTTCAGTTTTTGTCCCATAACCGGGTTGGCCAATTGGGTTAATTGAAATATTAACATCAATTCGCATTGATCCTTCTTCCATCTTCACATCAGAAACACCGGTAAATTGAATAACTTGACGTAATTTTTCAAGATATGTGTAAGCTTCTTCAGGTGTTTTGATATCAGGACGTGAAACAATTTCAATCAAAGGTGTTCCTTGACGGTTTAAATCGACATAAGAATAGCCGTTAGGATTATGCGTATTTTTACCCGCATCTTCTTCAACGTGCATTTCTTCAATTCCGATTTTTTTCGTTTCGCCATTAACTTCAATTTCTAAGAAGCCGTTACGACCAATAGGTTCTTCTGATTGTGTGATCTGGTAAGCTTTTGGATTATCAGGATAAAAGTAATTTTTTCGGTCAAAATGGTTATCCTTTGTGATTTCACAATTTAAAGCTAAGGCAGCACGCATTCCGTATTCAATTGCCCCTTTATTGGCAGTTGGTAAAACACCTGGATAACCCCAGTCAATAACGTTGGTATTCGTATTAGGTTCTGCCCCAAAATCAACTTTTGAAGGTGAGAATGCCTTAGAGTTAGTTTTCATTTCAATATGAACTTCAAGTCCAATTGTTGTTTCAAAATTCATTAGTTTTGGCCTCCTAACGTAGGGACTTCTTTATGGAAATCAGTTGCTTGTTCAAATGCGTAACCAGCACGATACATTGTTGCTTCATCGAATGATTTCGCAATTAATTGTAATCCAACTGGTAAGCCATTTGAGAATCCAGCAGGAACTGACATGCCGGGTAGTCCAGCCAAGTTAACTGGAATCGTTAAAATATCATTCATATACATTGTAATTGGGTCTTCAATTTTATCACCAATATTAAATGCTGTATTAGGTGCAGTAGGCCCAATAATCAAATCATAATCATTGAATACATTACGGAAATCATTGCAGATTAAAGTCCGAACTTGAGCTGCTTTCTTGAAGAAAGCGTCATAAGTTCCAGCAGATAATGAGAATGTTCCTAACATAATCCGACGTTTAACTTCATCCCCAAAACCTTCTGAACGAGAACGTACATAAACATCTTCCAAACTCTTAACGTCTTGTGCACGGAATCCATAACGAATACCATCAAAACGTTGTAAATTAGATGATGCCTCAGAAGAAGCTAGAATATAGTAAACGGGCACACCATATTTACTGTTTGGTAAACTAACTTCGTCAACTGTTGCGCCAAGTTCTTCAAACGTCTTAACTGCTTTTTGAATGGCTTCTTTAACACCAGCATCAACACCCTCACCTAAATACTCTTTAGGTAAAGCAATCTTCATTCCTTTAATATCGCCAGTTAATCCAGCAGTAAAATCAGGAACAGCTTGCGCTGAACTCGTTGAATCATGAACATCGTTACCACTGATTGCATTTAAAACAGCAGCGTTATCTTTAACGCCACGTGTGAATGGTCCAATTTGGTCCAAACTTGATGCAAATGCAATTAAACCATAACGTGATACACGACCATAAGTTGGTTTTGTTCCTACGACACCATTAAATGAAGCAGGTTGACGGATAGAACCACCAGTATCTGAGCCTAAAGCAGCAATAACTTCACCTGAAGCAACTGCAGCAGCTGAACCACCTGATGAGCCACCGGGAACCTTCGTTGTATTCCAAGGGTTTTTTGTTGTTTTAAAAGCTGACGTTTCAGTAGAACCACCCATAGCAAATTCATCCATGTTTGTTTTACCAATTGTCACCATTTGTGCTTGGCGCATTTTTTCAATCACTGTTGCATCATATATTGGATTGAAATTTTCTAACATTTTGCTTGCAGCAGTTGTTGTTAAATCCTTTGTCACAATATTATCTTTAACAGCCATTGGTATCCCGGCTAAGACATTATTTGCATCGATACCAGCAGCATCAACAGCCTTAGCTTGGCTAAGTGCCATTTCTTCGTTCATTGCGAGGAAAGCAGAAATCTTTGAATCACGTGCTTTAATTTCAGCAAAGGTTGCCTTCGTTAATTCTTCAGAACTCATTTCTTTATTAACTAATGCGTCATGTAAACTTGATAAATCTTGTTTGAAATAATCCATGCTTAAGCTTCCTCACTTTCATCAATAATTGCTGGCACTTTAATAAGGCCATTTTCACTATCCGGTGCATTTTTAAAGAGTAAGTCTCGATCTGTTCCTTCTTCTGCGACATCTTCACGCATCACATTGAGAACATCTGTAATATGTGTCGTTACTGGAACGCCTGTTGTATCTACTTCTGATAATTGTTCAGCCATTCCGATAATATCATCTAATTGACTGGTAAATAGTTCTAAATCTGTATCACTGAGTTCTAGTTTAGCTAACTCTGAGACATGTTTGACTTCTTCTTTACTAATTGACATTCAAAACCATCCCTTCAAAATTCAAATTAATTTCTTTTTAATAACTGGTAAATACATGCGTATAGTATGTGCTTTCTTTAGCTGTTTTGGCAAGGAAACTTTGCATTGTCCCATCACTACCTTTGATAGTAATGTCAATTGGAATCCCTGATGCTAAATATTTCACGGCCGTTGTTGATAAATATTGAGTGAAACTAATAATCTCTGTTTCACTATAAAATTGAGTTGTAATATTGATGTGCATCCCTGTAATTGCTTTGTTTTTATATTGTACCTGTGCTGTTACACCTGCTAAATTAGGAAAGAAACTTTGAACTTCAGTTTTAAAATTCGTAAATGTCGTTTCATCATTTGTATTAGGTGATGTGGCCGTCGATGTCGTTGGGAACGTATAACTCTTAATTGAAACATCATCCCAATTATCAATCGTCGTTTTACCATTCTTATTCACAGCGTAGGCGTAGAAACTACCGCCAACTAAACTATCGTTTGGTGCTTGCTTGTACATTGCCACCATGATTGGAACGCTATCACTAATTCCTTTGGTTTTACGAAGACGAGCAACCACTTTGTTAGCAGCTTCTTTACCCTTTTCTCTCATTGTTGCATCAGAAATAACGGTTTTATATTCAGCCCCATATTCTTCTTTTTGATAATAATCAACTGAGTTCATTCCGATACCTACCGAGATACCCGAGAGTGATAATTTGCTGCCTTTTTTTGTCATAAAATCTTGTTCTTCAACTTGCTGTACATACATGGGATTACGGTCTGTTTCACCCGTTTTACCATTACTCTTAGGGTTTAATCCGTCTTTATTAGCACTTGATTCACGTCCTAACCAGCTTTGAACAGTCGTTTTTGTTAAATATTGTCCTTCTTGGAAAATATAACTGTCAGTAGCAAATTGATCTTTAGATAAATCTAACAGACCAGATTCAAAACTTTTTAAATTCAAGACATTGTCATTTTGTGTGAGTGCCACACCTCTTGATTTACTTGTTAAATATTTACCATCTTTAATGACACCTTCATAGTTACTATCACTTGTTTGGCCAGTTGTCTGGTAACCAGAACTTGATGTATTTTTAGAGGTTCCCGACGAGCCTGATGAGGCAACATTGCCACAGGCTGCTAAGAAAATTAACGAGAAACTTAACATAAGTCCAATCTTAATTTTTTTCATATGACACTCCTTCCATAACTGAGATAAATTGTTGTTCATCCCAAATTTCAATTTCTAGTTGCTTCGCTTTTGTTAACTTACTTCCAGCATCATGCCCGGCAATTAATAGGTCTGTTTTTTTCGAAACACTACCAACAACAGAAGCACCATTTGCTTCAAGCCATTTTTTAGCATCGCTTCGTTTCAACTGATCAAGTGTTCCCGTTAGGACAACTTTCTTATCCATCACGGGACTACCTTCAGCTAATTCTGCAATTTCAGCAGTTGTTTTGCCTAAAAAGGTTAAGTTAACTTGCGCATTATCCAGTTCATCAATCAATTCACGAACTTGGTCATTGGCAAAATAAGTCACAAGACTATCCGCAATCACCTGTCCGATTGAATCAATGACGAGAATATCTTCGGAAATTGCTGTCATTAATTGATGAATATCTTTAAATTCGGCTGAAACCAATCGAGCAGCCTTAGCTCCAACATGCCGAATTCCTAGTCCAAATAATAAGCGTTCCACTGAATTTTGTCGGCTAATATCAATTGCATTTAATAATTTATTAACCGATTTTTCTTTGAAATTATCTAGCGTTAACAGTTGATCGGCAGTTAACTGATACAATCCTGCAACATCACTAATTAACTTATTTTCAAATAATTGTTCAACAATTTTAGGCCCTAGTCCATCAATATTCATCGCATTTCTAGAAGCAAAATGTGCCAGACTCTCTTTAATGAGTGCGGGACATTTTGGATTGATACAACGTAATGCAACTTCTTCATCCAGATGAACTAATATTGCTCCACAAACTGGGCAGTTCGTTGGCAAACTATACACAACACTGTCTTCTGGTCGTTTATCTAAGACAACTTCAGAAATTTCTGGAATAATATCCCCAGCCTTATGCAACTTAACCGTATCGTTAATTCTAATATCTTTTTGTTTCAGTAAATCCCCATTATGCAATGATGCCCGAGAAACTGTTGTTCCCGCTAACTGCACAGGATTCATGATTGCAGTTGGTGTTACGACACCTGTTCGACCAATCGTCCATTCAATATCTAGAACTTTAGTTTCTTGCTCGTCTGGCGGGAATTTATAGGCAATTGCCCATTTTGGAACTTTAACCGTATTACCAACTTCATCATGAATCGTGAATAAATTTGCTTTAATAACAATACCATCGATATCGTAAGATAAATCATGACGTTTTGCTTGATATTCATTAATGTATGCCGAAATTTCTGTCATATCACTCGTAACACGTGATTCAGTATTTGTTCTAAATCCAAGTTTAGACAAGCGTTTTAACGCATCACTTTGAGTTTTGACATCCGGATCAACTATATAATAGATAAATGTACTCAATTGTCGTTGAGCCGTTTCAGCTGTATTTAATTGTCGTAAACTACCTGCTGCTGCATTCCTAGGATTAGCAAATACCGTTTCTCCAGCTTCCTCGCGACGTTTATTCAACGCAACAAACGCCTTTGTTGGCATGTAACATTCTCCACGAACTTCAATTGAAATGGGTTCCGTCAATGTTAGTGGAATTGATTTGACTGTTTTAAGATTTTCAGTAATATTTTCACCAATTGTGCCATCTCCACGAGTTGATCCTTTAACGAATACACCATTTTCATATGTTAACGAAATGGCCAATCCATCAATTTTGAGTTCAGTATTGTAACTTACCTCAGCATCAACTGATTTTTGTAATCGTTGATCAAATTCCGATAGTTCTTCAATGGAAAAGACATCCCCCAATGAAAGCATTGGTACTTCATGCGAAACTTTTTCAAAACCAGGCAGTACCTGGCCACCAACACGTTGCGTTGGTGAATTAGGTGTCACTAAATTAGGAAAGGCTTTTTCAAGTTCTACTAGTTGTAGGTAGTGTTCATCATAAACATGATCTTCAACTGTTGGCTGATCAAGGACATAATATTGACGCGTCCATTTGATTAAGTCAGTTTTTAATTGATTCACTCTATTAGTTGCTTCTTCCAATGTTATGGCTTGATTTGACAAACTTGAACCCTCCTTTTATTTAGTCCACTTTTTTTGTAATTGGTGCAAAAGCTGTCAACAGACGCTTAATCCCTTGTTCTTTGAAAGCAATATCAAGTTCAGCATCCGAACCTGATCCTGAAACTTTAACGATTGTCCCAGTACCCCAAGCTTTATGTTCCACTTTTTCACCAATACGCCAAACAACTGCATCAGCACCTGTACCATTATCACGTTCAACGGTTTTAGCAGGTCGACGGTATGTTGTCGCCGTCGCACGTTGATTGGAATACGATGAATTACGAGATGGTGCTGCCGTTTGATTATCTAATTCAAGTAATGACTCATCTATTTCACCAATGAAACGTGAAGCTTGATTACTTTGACGACGACCATACAACATTCTTGAAAAAGCATTTGTTAAATATAATTTGCGTTCAGCACGAGTAATTCCGACATATGCTAAACGACGTTCTTCCTCAAGTTGATCATCTTCTAACATGGCACGAGAAAGAGGGAATATGCCTTCTTCCAATCCCATTAAAAAGATAACTGGAAATTCAAGTCCTTTAGCGGCATGTAATGTCATCAATGTGACTTCTTCAGGTTCTTCTTCAATATCATCTTGTGCAGAAACTAGTGCTAAATCAGCTAAGAAATCAACATAACGGTCACTATCATCTTCTTCAGCTTCCCAACGATCATCAAATTGCTGAGTTACAGACAAGAATTCTTCAACGTTTTCAAGTCGCGTTTCATTTTCAATCGTTTTCGTCTTTTTCAAATTAGCTTCATAACCTGATTGTTTTAAAATTTCTTTTGTTAACTCGGTCACATTCAAGAACTCACGCATTTTTTGTAATCCACGAATCATTGTGGCAAATTCTTGTAATGATTTTTCAGCTTTACCAGAAATATTAGCAAGCGCTGAGTTTTCAGCACCTTCAAGCATTGTCCAATTATTCATATCTGAAAATTCACGTAATTTGTCCACACTACTTGCACCGATACCGCGTTTTGGGACATTTACAATACGATCAAAACTCATTGAATCTTGATCATTAGCAATTAAACGAATGTAGCCTAAGATATCTCGAATTTCCAATCGCTCGTAGAATTTGTGTCCACCAACCATTTTGTAAGGAACGCTTGATTTTAAGAATGTCTCTTCAATCACACGAGACTGTGCATTCGTTCGATATAAAATGGCGAAATCACCGTAATTTAAGTGATTATCTTTAATTTGTTCTTGAATTTTTTCAACCACATAATGTGATTCATCATTTTCACTTTGGCCACGGTAGTAAGAAATTTTCTCACCATCTTTATTATCAGTCCAAAGACTCTTATCACTGCGGTTCGTATTATTATCAATAACTGCATTGGCAGCATTCAGAATTGTTTTCGTTGAACGATAGTTTTGTTCCAACTTAACAACATCAGCATCAGGATAATCTTTTTCAAAATTCATAATGTTATCCATGTTTGCCCCACGCCAACCGTAAATACTTTGGTCAGCATCCCCGACGACGCAGAGATTTTTGAAACGTTCAGCTAACATGTTTACTAAGGTATATTGTGCTTCATTAGTATCCTGATATTCATCCACATGGATATATTGAAATTTATTTTGATAAAAAGCCAATGTTTCAGGCTTTTCTTTAAATAAACGGATAGTTAACATAATTAAATCATCGAAATCAACTGCTTGATTTGAGCGTAACTCTTTTTGATATGCCGTATAAACTTTAGCTACCATTTGTTCGAACATACTTGCAGCACGTTCTGCGTATTCTTTTTCTGTTAATAAATCATTTTTTGCATTTGAAATTGCTCCTAAAACGGTTCTTGGGTCAAATTTTTGTGGATCAATATTTTGTTCTTTTAAAATACGTTTTACTAAAGTCTTTTGTTCACCTGGGTCGGCAATTGTAAATGCACGATTATAACCAATTTGGTCAATATCACGTCGCAAAATACGAACACAAAGTGCATGGAATGTTGAAACCCAAACATCTTCTGCCCCTTTGTTAAGTAATTTATTAACACGTTCGCGCATCTCTTTTGATGCTTTATTTGTAAATGTGATTGCTAATACGTTCCATGGATTGATACCTTTTTCTTCAATTAAGTAAGCAACGCGATGCGTTAATACTCGCGTTTTACCACTTCCAGCTCCAGCCATAATTAAGAGTGGTCCCTCTGTTTTTAGGACAGCTTCTTTTTGTTTGTTATTCATTCCGTTCAATAAGCTTTCAGTAGTCAAATTAATCAATCCTCTCTATAAATCAGTCATTATTTATTATAGCAAAAAAACGCCTTAACTTCTTTAATTTTTATGAATATATGTCTCAACTTGTTCATAAAAAAAGACGAACCGATTCAAAACGATTCATCCTTCTAATTTCATTTAATTTGTTGTTTCTTTTTTATCCCAAATGCCTGTATCTTCAATTTGATTCAATGCTTCACGAACTGAATCTGACTGAACCAAAATATGCCCAGCACGATCTAATTTATGATTTTCAGGGTAACGATAAAAATGGTAATACCAATTATTTTTAAGAACCCACTGTGTCTTTAAATCGGCACGTTCTTCTTCTTTTAATGACACCATAACAGTTGGTGCAAGGAATTTCACTTTTGATAGTGGCAATCCACAAATGGCACGTAAATGCTGTTCATACATGCTAACGTTTGTTGCTTTATCAAAAACATACCCTGATTGATGCATAGCGGGCACGACACGTTTAACATAAATTGCACCTGATTTAGTTACAAAGTAGCCAATTTCTAATGCGCCAGTGTAGTCTAGATTTTCCGCAACTTTAATGGCAATTTTATGCATTTCAGCAGAAATTTCTGTATCTAAGTTAGCTGGTACGATTGATTCGTGTAATCGATGATCACGATATTTATTTTCAACAGCTGGGAAAAAATTAATTTCCTTACCATTTTTGATAAGAACCATTGAGATTTCTTGTTCATAAGGAATCCATGATTCTAAAATATAGGTGCCACGTTCAACCAAGTACGCCGCATCTGAAATATCAGTTTGCGTATTGAGAACACTCTGGTAACTTTTACCAAACCCTTTTTGGATTGGTTTTAAAACGCTGGGATACCCAATTGAAAGTACAGAATTATACACATCTTCTAATGATACAATTGTTTCAAAAGGTGGAATATTAATATTTAATTGTTCAAAAAAAGCTCTTTCCAACAAGCGGTCTTGCATAATTTCTAATGCATTATACTTTTGTGGCACATAAGTATATTTTGAAATATATTCAATCACTTCTGAATTAACGTGTTCAGATTCATACGTCACAATATCTGTTCGTTCAGCGAATTCTTTCAATTTATCCTTATCATTCATCTTACCTACAACAGAATAATCTGCTAATTGAAGTGTCTCACTAACTTCATTTTGACTGTATGCTGCGATTTTAAACCCTAAATTTCTTGCAGCCATAGCCAACATTGCACCCGTTGGACTATCTCCGATTATTCCCAATGTACTTCCAGGAAAGATAACTTTTTTTTCCACTATATATTCACTACTTTCTACTTTTGCTTTATACCCTTAATCATACTGTTATCCCGCGGGGCAATCAAGTTTTAACAACCATAATTTAACAATTTTATAAGAAAATAAAAAAGAGCACATTTTGCGCTCTTTTCGTTAATTTAATCTTCAAAATGAACTTGATCACCATCAAATGATGAAATTTTAGCAAGTGATTCTAAACGTACGCCACGTTCATGAATTAATTCGGCACCTTTTTGGAATGATTTTTCAATTACAATTCCAATTCCAGCAATTTCTGCCTTAGCTTCGTCACAAATTTGGAAGAGTCCTTCAGCTGCTTGGCCATTTGCCAAGAAGTCATCAATGATTAAAACACGATCGTTTTCACCTAAAAACTTGTTGGCAACGGCAATTGTATTTTCAACTTTCTTTGTGTACGAGTAAACAGAAGCAGAATATAAATCATTTTGCATCGTAACGCTCTTATTTTTACGTGCGAAGACAACAGGAACATGAAATTGTAACCCAACGAATACTGCTGGGGCAATACCTGATGATTCAACTGTTAAAATTTTAGTAATTTTTTCATTTTTGAATAATTCAGCAAATTCCACACCCATTGCTAACATTAAATCAGGATCAACTTGGTGATTTAAAAATTGATCGACCTTCAATACATCTCCTGGTAATACAATACCATCTTGCATAATTCTGTCTTCTAAAAGTTTCACGTGGGGTACGCTCCTCTTGCTATTTATATTTTTTTGGGTATAAAAATAGCTTTTTCACTTCGGTATAAGTAAAAAAGCTACATTCCGGTTTTGAATGACTTAAGAATAACATAATATAAGGGTAATTTCAATTTGAATCTACTCATTTATCGTTATTATACTTGACATTAATCCCGTTTATTTATCATATTTATCTAAATGATATTGTTTAATGATATCTGTTAATTTTGTACTATAATCATTATCTGTTGCGTACCCATCAACTACTAAAGCTGCTGCTGCATCTTCGTAAGTTGCTGCAGAAAGAACGTCAGCAAATTGTGTTTTATTCCATGTATTTCCATTAGCTAATAATTTCGAATGAGACATAATTGCTTCGTCCCAATCTTTGAAGACGATAAATTTAGCCGTAACCGTCTTCCATGTGCCATCTTTTTCTTGTTCTTTAGTTTTGAAATCTTTTGCACGTGCGCCCGTTCCTTTAATTCCAAATAGGTTATTGTAGTCTTTAGCTAAAGAACTCGTTCCCCAATCAGATTCTAAGATAGCTTGTGCAATTGTAATACTAGAAAAGACTTTATATTTTTTTTGCATTTTTTGTGCTTCAGGTGCTACTTTCTTAATAAATGCTTGTTTTTTAGCTTCTGCTGCTGCTTTTTTTGCTGATTCACTTGCTTCAATTTTTGAGGTTGATAATGACGTCGCAATAGATTCATCTCGAGCAACATTCTTTTTATGAACGTTCATTGAAACAACGACTGTAATAATACCAAGAATTAAAATTAAAACAACAATATTCGCAACTTGAATTTTACCGTTCTTTACAAAAATCCCCCGACCATTTTTCTTTTTCATTAGTACACCCGTCCCTATACATTTAATTGTTTCACTTATTTTACCCTAATTCTATATCTATTACCATCGTATTTTTTCTCTTTTTATTAAATTTCTGTTAAGCTTGAGCTATCTTAAATGAGACAGGAGAACATAATGACAAAAAATTTAAATTGGGGAATTATTGGACTTGGTAACATCGCTCACAGCTTTACAACTTACTTTGATCAACCATTTGGTGAAATCTATGCCGCTGGCTCAAGAAACTTAGAAAAAGCGCAAACTTTTGCTAACGAATTTAATATTCCACATGCCTATGGTAACTATGAAGACTTATTAGCTGATGATGAAATTGACATCGTTTACATTGCGACACCTCACAACTACCATATCGACACAATCTTGGCTGCACTTAAAGCTGGCAAGCACGTCTTAAGTGAAAAAGCAATCACCATGACTAGTGATGAACTTAAACAAGCAACTGATTTAGCTGAAGAAAAAGGCTTGATTTTACAAGAAGCAATGACTATTTATCATATGCCACTTTATAAAAAAATTATTGAAGTAGCTGAAGAAAAAAAATTAGGCAAACTAAAAATGGTCCAAGCCTCATTTGGTAGTTTTAAAGATCCTGATCCAACAAATCGTTTCTTCAATCCTGATTTAGCTGGTGGCGCATTATTAGATATCGGTGTTTATGCATTAGCCTTTGTCCGTCAATTCATGACAGCCACACCAGAAATCACAGGTTCAGCAATGAATTTATTCGAATCAGGTGTTGACGAATCTGAAACGATTAGTTTACAAAATGCCAATAATGAACTCGCAACTGTTGCCTTAACATTCAGAGCTAAAATGCCTAAAATGGGTATTATTGCTTATGAAGGTGGTTACTTTACTGTTTACGATTATCCTCGAGCTAATAAAGCTGCTCTTGTATTATCTGATGGAACAGCTACAGAAATCACTGCCGGCCATACAAAACAAGCCATGAATTATGAAATTAAAGATGTTCAAGATATGGTTTTGGGTAATTTAAATCCTAAACCATTCTTAGAAAAAACAACAGATGTTATGTCAATAATGACACAAGCTCGTGAACAATGGGGCTTTAAATATCCTTTTGAAAAATAAGCTTCATCTGAAAAGTTATCACTAGAAATTGTTGATAACTTTTTTTAATTCCATGCTACACTAAAAGAAAAAGAGTTGGAGTTAATTTTATGAAACGAAAGAAACGTTATATTCAGAATCGAACACGTAATTATCTAATTGGACTTGCTGTCATTTTAGTTGTCTCCCTTTTCAGCGGAAAATTACCTAGTACTGTAAAAGATTTGCTACAAACAAATGGCAATTCAACTTCAGTCAATGTTAAAAATGGGACAGGAACAGCAAATACTAGTTCTATTAATAGTAGCAAGGCCATTAATGGAATTGTGGATAATGGTGCGCCAACCTTTTCAAAAAGTGATCTTGCAGATAATGCCAATGGTTGGATAAAATACGGCGCTCTTGACTCTCTTGGCCGTGCTACTCAGGCCAATGCTCTTTTAGTTAAAGCTTTAGAATCTAGAGGGTCATCAGCAGATTCTTCAATTCGACCAACTGGTTTTGTGTCAGGGCTGTCACCTTATTTTCATTCCCGTGGACATTTAATCGGTCGACAACTTGGTGGTAGTGGTGATAAAAAAGAAAATTTAGCAACATTATATCAAAACCCTGTTAACACACCCTACATGACCAAGTATGAAAACGCAGTTCGTGCAGCAGTTGATAAAGGAGATCATGTCCGTTATCAGGTAACACCAATTTTTTCTGGTAAGTCACTTTTCCCTAAAGCAATTCAAATGCAAGGTAAAAGTACAACTTCTTGGGGCAATATTAAATTTAATGTTACTATTTTGAATAAACGTTAATTCAAAGGAGTGTGTTATTCATGTTCACAGAATTAAAAAGTCAACTGATAGATTCAGCACCACAAACGCTACAACAATTATTACTTAATTCAAATATCCGTCAGACAAATGATGGCTATTTACAATTTCCTGGCAGCTCACTTCAAACACAATTTTTAGAAACAATGAACTTCTTGAAAACACCTGATACTATCTCTTTGAACTGGGATGACGTTTGTATCTTAGGTCAGACAATTGATGGTGATTATCTAGCAGGTGATCACTATTCAACAACCTTTTTTATTCCTAGTAGTCTGCTAGCAGATGATACTGAAATTCATCATATGCCTATAATCGACGCATTAATTGCACTAGAAAATGGAACATTAGATTCTAAAATTATTTCTAAATTCAACTAAAAAAAGTTATTAACAGCGAAATATCATTCGTTGTTAATAACTTTTTTATTTTTACCTATTAGCATCGTGTATTTTGTTCTCTAACTTTTCCGAACTATTTTTTGTAAAGGTCTTGCTATCAATGGCGCAACAATCCCTGCTAAAATCATCTCTGGAATACCGTTTGTGACAACTAGTCCCATAATATATGGTAATAATTGTGCCATATCAACTTTATAAAAATTAGCTGCTTGCCCATGATATAAAAGATAGATAAGGCCTAAAACTAAAACCGTATTAACCAATGAACCAAAAACAGAGGCAATAATCATGGCTAACGTTTTGTTTTTCCACCATTTATATAAAAAGTAAAAAATGACTGCTGTCACAATTCCAATTAAAATTCTTGGCACAATTGCTATAAGTGGATTTGTAAAAACAATGGGTGCAAGTGGACTAGTTGGCGACACAAACGCCCTGATAAATGTGATTAATCCCCAGACACCACCGATAAATGCACCATCTTTCCAGCCAAACACTAAAGCAGCAACAATCACCGTGATATGAATGGTTGTGATGCTTAAGGGGCCAACAGGGATGTAACCAAATAATGGCACAAAATTTTGAACAATAATGATTGAAATAAATAACGCCAAAATACTCATATGATATGTTTTATTATTAGTTTTCATCTACTTACTCCTACAAATTTAATCATTTCACTTCCGTTCCCTTATTATAACCGATTTAACGATTGTTACCATTTAATATGCAAAAAAATAGAACGTCACTAATTATAGAGGTAATCAGTGACGTTCTATTTTAAATAAATTTTATATTACATGAATGAGATAAGGGTCGTTAAAACAGGAACAACAATGATGAACAAGATTGTACTTGTTGTAACAATGTTTGTTGCGTATTTAACGTCTCCATGTGCTTCATTAGCTAAGATTGGTAATACGGCTAACATTGGTGTAGCTGATTGAACAATCAAAGTTTTTTGTAATAATGGTGCTAAATCTGCACCAGTTAAATGTGTACCTAAAAGAATAACAGCGATTAAAATGATTGGTGATAAAATAAAACGTCCAAGTAATGCAACGACTGTATCACGATCAAATCTGATACTCTTCAAACCGGCTTTAGCTAACACAATACCAATATAGATTAATGATAATGGTGTAACTAATCCACCAACATAACCTAATGTTTGGCTAATAAAATCAGGAACTGGAATTGCAAGAACCAAGAAGATTAATGCAACGATGAACCCAACAAGTGGCATTGGGATTACTTTAGCCCAGTTAATTTTCTTTTTCGTTTTATCTGATTTGTCTTTTGTTGGATCATCATTTGAAATTAAGAAAACACCAAATGCCCATGTTGAAACTGTATTAATAATATAGTAAACAAGGAAATATGAGATACTCTTATCGCCAAACAACGCAATATTTAAAGGTAAACCAATGAAAATTGTATTTGCATTAACAACGGCATTCATGAAGATACCACGACGACCAGGTTTGATGTTCAAGATATGAACAAGTGCCCATGCAATTAAGTAACCGATAATAACAGCAATTGCTGGGTAGAGTAAACTACCTGACAATGCAGCTAATTGATCACGTTTTAAATATTTTAAAACAGAAACGAAAATTGAAGCTGGTAAAGCAATTTTTGTAATTAATGATGAGATATTGCCACCAAATGAATCAGCGAACCAACCTTTAACTTGTAAAATGTATCCAAGTACCATCATCAAAACAACAACTAGAACACTTTGAATTGATTGGAAAAATACCATAATTAATTGTCCTTCTCTCTACGCTTTTTTTAGTATTTAGGTGTCCATTTCATATCTGAGACAGCCTTTTTAACATCTGTAATTGCTTCTTTGTTTAATTTTTGGTCAACAACACTTTGGGCAACTACTTCAGCAATTGTTTGTGAGAATTCTGCTAAATGTGTTACTGGTGGTAATACGGCAGCACCAACGGCTGTAGTATCAACGATTCCACCTAAAGCATGACTAGCTTGTGATAAGATTTCGCCATTAACTCTTGAAGATGTTGAAGCGATAATCCCAAATCCAAGACCTGGGTACATAAGTGCGTTGTTTGCTTGACCAATTTGGTAAGTAACACCTTTGTAATCAACATTATCAGCTGGAATACCAGTAGCAACTAAAGCTTTACCATCAGTCCATGCAATCAAATCTTCAGCCTTAGCTTCTGCTAATTTTGTAGGGTTTGATAATGGGAAGATGATTGGACGTTCAACATGTGAAGCCATGTCTTGAACAATTTCTTTTGTAAATGTACCAGGTTGTGTAGATGTACCAATCATAACAGTTGGTTGAACAGCTTTAACAACAGCTTCTAAAGAAGTTAATTCATCAGCATTAGCAAATTCTGAACGTTTATGCGTAAATTCTTTTTGGCCAGGTGTTAAGTCTTCTGTATCATCAAATAACAATCCTTGTTTATCAACTAAGAAGAAACGTTTGCGAGCATCTTCTTCTGAAACACCAGCGCGTTTCATTTCGTCCATAATTTGGTTAGCAATTCCGACACCAGCAGTACCAGCACCATAAGTAATAACTGTTTGGTCAACAATTGAACCTTTAGTGATACTTAGAGCACCTAAGATACCAGCTAAAACAACAATCCCTGTACCTTGGATATCATCATTAAATGTTGTGATTTCGTTTTGATATTTTTCAAGAATATTAGCAGCATTTGAACGGCCAAAATCTTCCCAATGTAATAACAATTCTGGGAACAAGTTCTTTGTACTTTGGACAAAGCCATCAACGAAGTCATAGTATTTGTCACCAGTTACACGTTCATGTTTGTTACCAAGGTATAATGGATCATTCAATAATGTTTCATTATTTGTTCCAGCATCAATAGAAACTGGTAAAACTTGTGAAGGATCAATTCCAGCAGCAGCTGTATAAACCATTAATTTACCAATTGCGATATCAACACCGTTGACACCCCAATCGCCCATACCTAAAATACCTTCAGCATCTGTCACAACGACTAAACGAATGTCACGTCCTGCAGCAGCATTTTTTAATGTTGCTTCGATATCTTCTGGATGATCAATTGATAAGAATGCAGCGTTTTGTGGATTTACATAAATTTCGTTGTATTCTTCGATTGAATCAGCAACAACTGGATCATAAACAACTGGCATAAATTCAGCCACATGTTGTCCCATTAAGTAGAAAAATAGTGTACGGTTTTCATTGAATAATTCCATTAAGAAATGGCGTTTTTCAAGACCAGTTTCTTTACTTAAATATTGTGCGTAGTTTTGTGTTGCTTGTTCTTCAATTGTTTGAACTTTAGCTGGTAACATACCAATAAGTCCTAATTCACGACGTTCTTCCATTGTAAATGCTGTACCTTTATTTACAAATGGGTTATTTAACATATCTTGTGCTTTTGTCATCATTAATTCCTCCATTATTTTTTTATATTTTATTTTCTCTTTAACTTACAAGAGCAAGAATACACCCCTTTAAAAATTATAGTCAAACATGTGTTATACTATAAATATTATTTATATGAGGATTATAAACGTTGATTTAGAGGAGATTATAATGAACATTCGAGATTTAGAATATTATCAACAAATAATTAATTTGAGAAATTTTTCAAAAGTTGCTCATTTTTTTTCAGTTAGTCAACCAACAATCACAACTGCAATGAAACGCTTAGAAACTGAATTAGACACAAATCTGATTATTCGTGATCAATCACATCATCAAGTTTCTTTTACACCAAGTGGTGAACAATTCGCTGAACATGTTAATATTATTCTCAAAGAATTAACAATTGCTAACCAAGAAATTAACCAACTTAAAAATGAGCACGTTCGATTTGGATTACCACCTATTATAGGAACGTACTATTTTCCGCAAATTGTCAGCAATTTATTTAATTCAGGTCTGATTAATCATCTAGATACAGTTGAGAACGGTTCCCAAGCCCTACTTCTTCAGTTAATAAACGGATCATTAGATATGGCTTTATTAGGTTCCGTTAAACCAATAGAAGATGACCGCTTAATTGCCAGAAATTTTGCATCTAAACACTTCAAGATTATCGTTAGCAAACATCATCCACTTGCTTCAAGAGAATCCGTTAAATTTTCTGAACTTCGAAATGAAAAATTTATTATGCAAAATGAGGGTTTTGTTCATCCAATCGCTTTTAAAGAGTTAACAACAAAAAATCATTTCAAACCAAAGATTATCTATACAACAAGTGACAGTCAGATTATTAAAAAAATGGTTACCGAAAATGTTGGTATTGGTTTTTTAACAGAACTAGCATTGGATGCTGCAGATGATTTAGTCTCACTCCCCTTATCGGAATTAGATCAACCTAAATTTTTAATGTCACTCGTTTATCGTACAAGTCATATTTTAACGCCTACACAAGCAAAATTAATTGACGTTTTAATTGATCCTTCTATCTAATAAGAGAATAACTTATACCTTAAATATAAAGGTATAAGTTATTCTTTTTATTATTTATAGCACCGCTTGACTAAATATCATTGACTAAAGAAACGTATGTTCGTATAATTGGATATATGTTAAGGAGGTTTCCTCGAATGTACAATTATAGTAACGAACCTAGAAAAGTCATCTTTATGATTGATTCAAAATCTTTCTATGCTTCTGTCGAATCAGTTGCACGCGGTCTTAATCCATTACGCTCTATTCTCGTTGTTATGTCTACAGCAAAGAATACAGGTAGCGGGTTAGTACTAGCTGCTAGCCCTATGGCTAAGAAAATATTTGGTATCACAAACGTATCACGAGCTACTGATGTTCCAATTCATGATAAACGTTTAGTTGTTGCCCAACCCAGAATGAATCTTTACATAGAAGAGAACTTAAAAATCAATAAGCTATTTCAACAATTTGCCTCAAATGACGATATTCACCCATACTCTATCGATGAGTCAATTATTGATATGACGACTAGTTGGAAACTTTTCGGAAATAGTCCCTATGAAGTTGCTCGTAAAATTCAACTTGCGGTCAAAGGGGAAACAGGAATTTATACAACCGTTGGTATTGGTGATAATCCACTTCTTGCTAAATTAGCTCTGGATATTGAAGCAAAACATAACCATAGTTTAATTGCTGAATGGCATTATGAAGACGTCCCCGATAAGTTATGGCCAATAACACAACTTGACGATATCTGGTCAATTGGATCTAAAACTGCCGAAAAATTACAAAAAAATCATATCAATTCAATGAACGATTTAGCTCACTTCAACCCATATGAATTAAAAAACAAATTTGGCGTAATTGGTAGCCAATTATTTGCGTTTTCTTGGGGAATTGATCGTTCAATCATTCATGATAAATATACCCCCAAGGAAAAATCCTATGGTAATAGCCAAGTCTTACCAAAAGACTATGTTATCCAATCTGAAATTGAAGTCGTTATTCGTGAAATTGCAGAACAAGTAGCAGCACGATTACGTTCTCATCACAAAGTGGCTACTGTCATTAATTTAGGCATTGGATTTTCTTTAGCCGAAACGACAGATTCTGGAAAAAGATATTCAGGCTTTGGTAGTTCATTAAAAATTGATTCAACAAATAGTAATGCCCAAATCACAAAATATGCCATCGACCTATTTCGAAAAAAATGGCGTCATGAAGCTCTAAGACATATTAGTATTTCGTGTGGCAAATTAGTTGACGATAATAGTCAACAATTAGACATGTTTGACACTAATAATACGGAACAAAAGAATCACAACTTGGACAATACCATTGACATCATACGAAAAAAATATGGTTTTAAATCGATCGTAAAACTTTCCAGTAAGTCTGAAGGTGCAACAGCTATTTATCGCGCTGGGTTAGTCGGTGGCCATGCTGGGGGTAATACCTATGAGTAAAACAACTGATGTTGATGCAAATTTGATAAATCAATTTTTAAAATATGATTATCACGATCGCGGTATGATGAAATGGCAAGGATTCTATTTAAGCGACCATACATCGGCTCGAACAAAAAAATTAAACGAAGAGACACGAAAACAGAAATTAACACATGACATTAAGATGAATGATACTAAAATTGCAGAAGTAATCAATTTGGCAATCATTAAATCCACCCCTGTCACTGTTGATCTCACTAATAAAAATTTGGATGATACACTTTTAGAACCTATACAGGGACTCATTAATGGCTGGTATGAAGATAATATAATTATCAATCATATCACCGTTAAAATTAATGATATTCATGCAATATCATTAAGCCAAATGACTAATGGAGAAGGTAGAAGAAGTATATAAGTAGATAACTTCTACTTACTATACTTCTTCTACCTTTTTTGTTTGATTAATTATAAAAAAACCTCCAGTATTGGATTGGTCCAATACTGGAGGTTCACTTTACTATTTTTTTTATTAAGCTTCTGGTAAATCTAATGTTTCGATTTTTGAATCTAACACTGGAGCATCGTCAGCTTTTTTAACTTTTTTAGTTGTTTTCTTTGGTGCTGCTGATTCTTCCTTAACTTCTTTAGCAGGTTCTTCATCGGGTGCAAATAATTTTGCACGAACTTCTTGGTCCATATCATGTAACATATCAGGTTTTTGTTCCAAAATATTAACGACATTTGGTTTACCTTGACCTAAACGTTCGCCATGGTATGAGAACCATGACCCAGCTTTTTCAGCAATACCATTTTCAACAGCAAGATCTAAGATATCAGCAGTAGCTGAGATACCTGACCCGTACATCATATTTAATTCAGCAATCTTAAATGGTGGTGCTACCTTGTTTTTAACAACTTTAATAGTTGTTTCATTACCAATGACATCCGTACCATCTTTAATTTGTCCACGGCGACGAACATCTAAGCGAATTGTTGCGTAGAATTTTAAGGCACGGCCACCTGGTGTTGTTTCAGGGCTACCGAACATGACACCAACTTTTTCACGTAATTGATTAATAAAAATAACAGTTGTTCTTGTTTTGTTGATTGAACCAGCCAATTTACGGAGAGCTTGTGACATCATACGAGCTTGTAACCCAACATGAGCGTCACCCATTTCGCCTTCAATTTCTGCACGAGGAACTAAAGCTGCAACTGAATCGATAACGACAAGATCAACGGCACCACTGGATACCAAAGCATCTGCAATTTCTAATCCTTGTTCACCAGTATCTGGCTGTGATAATAGTAATCCATCAATATCAACACCTAATGCTGTTGCATATGCGGGATCCATGGCATTTTCAGCATCGATATAAGCAACTGTACCACCATTTTTTTGGACTTCTGCTGTTGCATGAAGTGCAATTGTTGTTTTACCAGAACTTTCTGGTCCGTATATTTCAACAATACGGCCTTTAGGAAAACCACCAACTCCCAATGCGTAATCCAATGATAAAATCCCAGTTGAAGTAACATCAATCTTCGTGTCAGCTTTGTCCCCCATCTTCATGATGGCACCTTGTCCGAATTCTTTTGTAATTGCTGATAACGCTTTTTCTAGTGCTGCTTCGCGTTCTTTACCGTCTTTTCTTTTGCCGTCTCCGGTTGCAATACTTCTGTTAGCCATAGTTAGTAACCATCCTCTCAATAGTAGAACATCTGTTCGTTTCCATTTACTTATCATACCTCATTAAAATTTATATCGCAAGCGTTAAATCATCTTTACCGAAAATAAAAAGAACGATGCAATTATCGTTCTTACTAGGTATCGATGTATTCAATTATACTGCATGCTCATTAATTAAGTACGCCATTTTCTTAAATAATTTCTATTTATTTAACTTATTCCATCGATTCAATCTGACTAATTGTCTCTTTTAAAACGCGTCTGAACGTTGCAAGATCCTGCCCTGTAACTTGCGTTTCCAATTTACTTTCCAATTGATTCCAAAAGTCACTATTAAAAGTTGTTAGACCTTTATACTTATCCGTAACAGATAAGTGAACAACTCGTTTATCTGTTATATCAGCCTTTTTTTCCACTAATCCTAATGTGATTAATTTTTTCAAATGGTAATTCGTATTTGGCGTTGATTGATTCAACAATTTTGAAACGCGTCCAATTGTTGGACTGTTCAACTGTTCGATCGCATTTAGATAATAAGTATCAATTGTCCCCAATTGTTTAATGTTCATTAGTCCATCTTGTTTCCCATACAAGCTCAACAACTGATTTAATTTGTTGAAAGTCCCACTTAACTCAATCATTTTGACCCTCCTAGTTATAGATCGCCTTAGTTCCCACCCAAAATAAAGCAAAAAATTATTGATTTCTAATACATAAATGTTTATTTGACTTATTATAATGTAAAAAGAGGCGTATACACAAGTAATACGTCCCCGATTTTAATAAAAATATGTTATCACTGAAAACGTTTAACTACCTGTAACTGTTGAACCTTGCCAGCTAAGCATTCCGCCATATACATCAACAACATCATAACCTTTTTCAAATAGGATATCTGCAGCTTGTGCACTACGACGTCCTGATCGACAAATAATATATGCTTTACCTGTTAATTCATAATCGTCAACTTCATCTAACGGAATATTAATTGACCCAGGAATATGGCCTTCAGCAAACTCGTCATCTTCTCGAACATCAATAATCTGTGGCTTTTGTGCTAATAATAGGTCAAGTTCCGTAGTCGTAATTGTTGGAATATCATCTTCAAAGTTCATTTAGTTACCCTCTTTTATTTAGTTATGGTTTTTATTAGTCTGTATCAATTTATTATCTATATTATCATATGTTTTTATTTCATATTTTTCAAATATTTAGATTTTAATATTGATAGATTTAGAAGGCTCTAAGGTAAGACTTACGTCTCTTTTTAATTGGGAACAGCGTAGGTTATAACATAATACTAAAAATGGGTACTAAAAAGCCACTCCATAATAACGGAGTGGCCTCTTTATATTTAATTATTACTATCATGTATCACATGTTGATAAGAAACTAAGTTCTTCTTTAATTTTCCAAAAATTTTAACCAATGAATCATGAGCACTTTCCGTTGAACGATCTTCGGCTAAGTACTGCCACGTTGAAATAATCAATAACAGTGACACAAAAATTAATGGGAACCCAGCTAATAAACAGATAGCTTGGATTGTTTTAAAACCACCAACGAAGACGATACCAAATGAGAATAACATGAAAATTCCCATCCAAACCAAGCGGTTAAACAAACTTGGTTGCTCTGTCGGTTTGAGTTTTGTACTAGTAAACGACGACACGATAAATGCAGATGATGAAATCGTCGTTGCTAAGAAGATAAAACATGAAATCGCATAGATAACTAACATTACGTATTTAAATGGCAATGTTGAAATAACTTGTGCAATTGCTGCAGCTTGACCATATACATTCAGTGTATGAATTAAATCAGCAGCTCCACTTTGTTGTAAATAGAGTGAATAACCACCTAAGATTGCGTAGAAACTCATACATCCTAAAGCACCATACGCAAGCATCCCTAATATCACCTGACGAATCGTTCGTCCACGCGAAATTCTAGCAATGAATAAGCCCATGAATGGCATGAAAGTTAACCACCAACCCCAATAGAAAATAGTTTCCGATTTAACAGGGTCAATCGCATGACCTAATCCTGAAGCTGTCCCTGTACTCATTGCTACAAACTGAGTAACCATCAGTACAAGACTGTTACCTTCTGACTTCAAAATATAAACCGTTGGTCCAACTAACAGAACAATTAACAAAAAGCCAATGGCTGTCCAAATATGAGCTGAACTCAATCGATCAATCCCACCCTTAATTCCTTTAAACATGGTTAACGTGAAAATGCTGAACAGGACAACAAATAATGCTAATTTTAAAAGTATTGTATCTTGGACTCCCGTTAATGTTGCGATAATTTTTGATAATACAGGTATTTCCATCCCAACTGATGAACCAACACCGCCCATAATACCGAAAACGACAAGAAAATCAATTATTTTTCGTAAGATTTTTTTATAAGGCTGATCCCCTTTTAACATAGGAATCACATCACTAACACACATAACTTTCGCTTTTTTAACGTACATAACGTATGAAATAATTACAGCTGAAGATGCAAACATCATCCACGCCATTGGACCCCAATCAAATTGACCTAACATGTGAGCATTTTGATAATTAGCAGGAGACATCGCTTTAGCACCAAACAAAGGTTGTTGCACGTAGCGAAGTGGATCAACCATGCTAAGCATTAAAATACTGGCATCAATGGCCGTCGCAAATACCATACTACCCCATTTAAAATCACTGTATGCCGGCTTTTCGCCTTTATTACCCAATGTAATTTTGCCATAATGGCTTAATGCAATATATAAAAAGAAAACAAAATTGAGAATATAGATACCAAGGTAAGCCCAACTCAAGTGGGCCGTAATAGCATCCATTATTGAACCTAATTCTGCCTTCAAACCAGACCCACCGAGTAATAATCCAACTGATACTAAAATAAATAATGCCACAGTCGGTAAAAACATTTTTTTGTCGATATTCTGTTTTTCTAAAATAAAAATTTCCTCCTAAATTTTAGAGCACGATCTTTAATTCATCGCCGTACTCACTCCGATAATTCTGCTTTTAATTGCACAAAAAAAGCACACTGATACAGTTTCTCCACTAGGGATATCTGCACAGCGTGCTTGTTAGCTTTGCTATCTTATACAAATACTCATAACGTAAATTATAATATTCTATCGAATCACTTACCTGGACTCACGTCACCGTTATCATCTAGATAACGAATAATTCGTGCCGGGTTACCCGCAATTACGAGATCATCACCAAACGATTTTGTGACCACAGATCCAGCGCCGACAACGACTCGATTACCAATCGTAACTCCTGGTAAAATCGTGACGTGTCCACCCATCCAGACACTATCACCAACCGTAATTGGTTTACCCATTTCAACATCCGCATCACGTAATTTTGCAGATAAGGGGTGTACTGGCGTGTAAAATCCAACGTCTGGTCCAATGTAACAATGATCACCAATTGTGATTGGACAAGTGTCCAACATCGTTAAATGGTAGTTCGCATAAAAGTGATTTCCGATATGAATATTAAATCCATAATCAAATTCGATTCCCGTTTCGGCCCAAAAGTCTTCACCGGAATCAGCCAATAATGCTTTAATATTTGTATTTTGTTGCTTATTATCGTCAAGCTGGTTAATTGTCCGCAGTTTTCTCCGAATCAGTTCTCGTCGTTCAACTAGTTCAGGATCCAACTGCTCATACGGTTCACCATCTGACATCTTTTCTCTCTCAGTTTTTATCATGTTATAAGAATACCACTTATGTCATGATTTGTTAAATAGAAATTTATTTTCTATAAACACAGTAAAATAAAGCTATTTTATTAACATTAATTGAATTGGATTAATTTTAATTAGAGTAAATTTTAACCCTATTATTACAGAAAAATCTTCTAATAACAATTCACAGCATATTCGCTGTTCATCAATCATTAGAAGATTTATTTAACTTATTTTATCAACAAATAGTTGTGTTATTTGTTTAGGTCTTGTAATAACGCCACCGACAACTGCCGAAAATGCGCCAATATCAAATGCTCTCTTAACTTCTTCTGGAGTCGTTGTATGACCCTCCATAATAACAGGGATTTTAAGATTTTTAATTAACTTTTCTAGTAAATCAAAATCTGGGCTATCCCTTTCGTCCGTATATTCTGTATATCCTGACATCGTTGTAGAAACCATATCAAATCCATTTTTTTCAGCCATAACGCCTTCTTCATAATTAGAAATATCTGCCATGGCTAATCTATTTCCTTCATGAATTTTATTGACTAAATCAGTTACCTTTTCATTATGAGGCCGTTGTCTAACCGTTGCATCTAATGCAATAATCTCAGCGTCAGTTTCCAGTAATTCATCTACTTCTTTCATCGTTGCTGTAATATAGACTTCTGAATCTGCATAATCTCGTTTGATTATGCCAATCAACGGTAATTTTACTTGTTTTTTAATTTCTACAATATCAGAAACTGAATTTGCTCGTATCCCCACAGCACCACCCATCTCAGCTGCAAGGGCCATTCTCCCCATGATAAATGAACTAAATAATGGTTCACCTTCTAGTGCCTGACAAGAAACAACTAACCCATTCTTTATTTCATCTAAATTCATCATATTATCTCCCTTTATATATCACTAGCATTTGTCTCAATAACTTGTTTATACCAATCAAAACTATCTTTCTTGTAACGTTTCAATGAGCCATTTCCATCGTCATCTTGATCAACATAAATGAACCCATAACGTTTACTCATTTCTGAAGTTGATGCGCTAATTAAATCAATGCAGCCCCACATTGTGTACCCCATTAAATCAACACCATCCATAACAGCTTCTTTCATTTGAATGATATGTTCTTCAAGATACTTAATGCGATAGTCATCATGAACTTTGCCATCATCGCCTAACTTATCTAGGGCCCCAATTCCATTTTCAACAATAAATAGTGGCACACGGTAACGATCCCACATTGCATTCAATGTGATTCTTAATCCAATGGGATCAATTTGCCAACCCCAGTCACTTGTTTCTAAGTAAGGATTTTTTTCACCATTAATCATATTTCCTAACGATGTATCACCCGTTTTGCCAGCTGAAGTGACCGTTGACATATAATAACTAAAACTAAGGAACGCAACTTTGCCCATTTTAAGAATAGCTTCATCCCCTGGCTCCATCACAATATGAACATCATTTTCTTTGAAATAGCGGTTCATGTATTCAGGGTATTCGCCGCGGACTTGAACATCGGTGAAGAACAAGTTTAAATTATCATTTTCTTGAGCGGCACGAACATCTGCTGGATTAGGCGTTGATGGATAAGTTTGCATTCTAGCAAGCATACAACCTACCACAAAATCAGGATTAATTTTCCGTGCTTGTTCAACTACCAAAGCACTTGCGATAAATTGGTGATGAACAGCTTGATACCGAATTTGTAATTGTTCTCTCTGTGTTAATTCACTGTCAACAGCACCCGTTTCCATGAAACCAAATGAGCTAACATTAATTTCGTTAAACGTTAACCAATATTTAACCTTATCTTTAAAACGGTTAAGTACAACGTCCGTGTAATGTGTAAAACTAGCAATTGTGTCACGGCTTACCCACCCATTTTGTTTAACTGTCAAATCAAGTGGCATTTCATAATGCGATAATGTGACAACAGGTTCAATATCATACTTAGCTAACTCATCAAAAACGCGGTCATAAAATGCTAACCCAGCTTCATTGGGTTCCGTTTCATTACCATTTGGAAAAATTCGTGCCCATGCCATAGACATCCGGTATGTTTTAAAACCCATTTCTGCAAATAATTTAATATCTTCTTTATAATTATGATAGAAATCAATCCCACGACGTTTTGGATAATGGTCAGTGGTTTTATCGTCCATCGCTTCTTCAATGACTTTCATTGTGACAGAACCAAGATTCATTTCTGTTCTTTTTTCAGATTTACGAATAACTTCAGCAGTAGTCATCCCTTTGCCATCTAAATCCCAGCCACCTTCAACTTGGTTTGCAGCTGTTGCGCCACCCCATAAGAAACCTTTTTTAAACCCTTTTGGATAATCTGTTTTATACATATTAATACACTCCTTCAAAGTTTTTTGTTTAACTTATGTATCTGTGAACTATTTCAAATAGAGGTTTTACTAGTTTTTTTCAAAAAAATTACCTATTGATAACTAAACAAATAGTTATCAATAGGTAATGCCTGATCGAATCAGTTACAGCCCTTATTTGACAAATTAAGTATATCAAATATAGTAAGCGCTGTCAAAGTTAGTTTAAAGGCTTACTCACCTTGCCTTATTTTTTCAATAACCTGAATAATATTAAACGTATCCTGTAGGCTATGTCGCTCACAAGTCTTTGCACCAATTTCAACTAGATTAATAAAAGCTTGAATTTCAAGCGTCATATCATCTCCAACGATACTATAGTCCCGATTAATTTTTTGTCCATCATTTAATTCAATCGTATATTTTTCAATTCGATTATACATTGGAATAACGATACGACCTTGTTGCCCAACAATAATCGCAACTCGCGGTTTAGCTTCATTTATTGCGCCTTCAATGAGTGCCTGAGCGCCTTTTTCAAAATGTATCGTTGCTGAAAATTTTTCATCAATCCCATTATGCATGTCTAATTTTGATTCAATATGCGAAATATCTGAACCTAAAATTTCTAACACAAAACCAATTGGATAAGTACCGATATCGTTCAAAGCACCACCCTGTCCTTTTTGAAGTAAATATGAAGTTGCTTTTTGAGATGGAATGGCATTAGAACAAAAGTTAGCTGACATGGTTTGGATGGGTCCGATTGAAGCTAAATCTTGTTTTAAATGATCCATACCGATGTTAAATTTTGTTTTAAACGCTTCAACAAATAAGGTTTGATTTTCACTTGAAGCTAATTCAATTTCTTTCATATCTGTCGTTGTTAGTACAGCCGGTTTTTCACAAAATACCGGAATATTTAGCTTCAACGCCTTTAGTGACCACTCTTTATGCAACATATGTGGCAATGCGATATAAACGCCATCAATCGAATCATCGCCTAAAAGAGCTTGATATGAATCATAAATGGTTATATCTGGATTATTCGCTTTAAACACATCGTCATTAAATAATGACTTTGATCCAATTGCTGTAACTTGTCCATTTTTTGTATATCGAATACTTTCATAAAATCGCTTTGCAATATTACCGTAACCAATAATTCCAAAATTCATTGTTCTTATCTCCATTTCTATTTAACCGTTTTCATTAATTATAGCCGACTCATACAGTATGCACCAAATTAAATTTCAAACTCAAAAAGGTCACCCCATTTCCGGGGTGACCTTCTCGTGATTCAATCTTATTTTTTAACCTACAAGTTCAATTTTGTTTCCTTCAGGGTCCAAAATGACTGCTTCATAATAGCCATCCCCTGTTGTCCGAGGGCCACTAACAACTTCTATTCCAGATTTTTTAAAATCAATCACCATTTGATCAACGGTCACATGATTCTCAACAGAAAAGGCTAAATGTGCATAACCAAATCCATCAGGATAGCGATCTGTAATATCCGTTCTCGTCATAATTTCTAATCTTGCTTGACCATCTGGAAAGCTCAAAAAGTATGACGAAAATCCTTTAGTCCCATTGTCATAACGCACACCAAAAGTTGCCTTAAAATTAGTCACATAAAAATCACGCATTGCTTCAAGATTTTCTACCCATAAACCAACGTGTTCGATTTTCATTTGCTTAAACCTCCGTTGTTTCAATCGGAAAAACTAATTCAAATTCCTCACAAACCACTGGCATTGTCTCATCAAATGTCTTATTAACACTTTCTAATTCTTCTTCAAAAAAAGATTGATGAACACTTCGCCAATAAGCTAAATTTCTATCGCCTTCGCCTTCAAGAAAAGCATGCTCTTCTGTAACTTCGTTAAATGGTGTCACATAAACTTTTATTGTTTTCGTAATCGCCATTGGATTATCTTTATAATCAACAATGACATTGTAATCGCCAACTTTTGGTAAAGGTTCTTCATCAAAATATAAATTATAAGCTGACGATGTCCCTGTTTTAAGACCATCTAAAACTAATTTACCTAATTCTAACGTTTCTTTCTTAGTGACGCCAAATGACCATGCATCATAATTATCATGTTCAATTTTATTTGCCTTTTTAAATGCTTGCCAATACTCATAAATTGTCATATGAACTCTCCTTCAAGAATTTAATCTTCTGCGTTTAATATATCTAAGAACAACTCACCATATTTTTCCAATTTACTTTCACCAACACCTTTAACATCCAACATATCAGTTAACGTTTCCGGCATAACCTCACACATTGAATATAACGTTTTATCAGAGAAGATAACAAATGGCGGTACACCTTGTTCCTCTGCTAATTCGCGACGTAATTGTCTTAATTCTTCAAATAGTTCATTATCTTCAGGTAATGCTTGTTTAACTTTTACAGCCATTTTACGTGTAACTTTAGTTTCACCTTTTAAGACGCCAACTCCTTCTGCAGCAAGTTGCAGAACCGGATATTGGCCGCTTGAAGCCTGTAAAAAACCTGACGCAACTAAATAATCAATCAATCCAGAAACTTCCTTCTGCGATTGATCTTTCATCAGTCCATACGTAGGTAATTCATCAAATCTAAACTGCATCACCTTTTGGACTTTTGAACCTGTTAAAACTTGTGCGACTAACCCTTTACCAAAATGTTCACCCATCCGTTTTACACATGATAAAACCTTTTGGGCATCAATCGAAATATCTTGTGCATCTCGTGTATCCAAGCAATTGCCGCAACGGCCACATTCTGGTGCTTCATCGCCAAAATAATTCACAATTGTCTGTTGTAAACACTGTTGCGTGTTTGCGTATTGCGTCATTTCTTGTAATTTTAAATACTCATGTTTTTTATTAACATCATCCATTTCAGATTGGTCAATGAAAAAATGTTGAATCTGAACATCTTTTAAATTAAAAAGTAAAATTGCTTCACTTGGCAAGCCATCTCGTCCAGCACGTCCGGCTTCTTGATAATAAGCTTCTAAACTACCAGGTATCTGATCATGGATTACAAATCGAACATTACTTTTATCAATTCCCATCCCAAATGCATTCGTCGCAATCATTACCTGAACACGATCGTACAAGAAGTCTTCCTGATTCTGACGACGTTCATCTTCTTGCAACCCGCCGTGATACATCGCCACTTTAATCTTAGCTTTTTTTATTAATTTCGTTAACCGTTCGACTTCTTTACGCGTACTTGCATAAATAATACCAGATTGTTGTTTCTGTCCCTTTAAATACTCGAGTAAGAAACGATCACTATTTTGATCTTTAACGACTTGGAAGGCTAAATTTTCACGTGAAAACCCAGTTTTAACTTCATGTATAATCGATAATCGTTGCATAATATCCGCAGCTACTTGAGTTGTCGCTGTCGCTGTTAATGCAATAATCGTCGGATTCGAATTCAAACGTTGAATCGTTTCCGTTAAGCGTAAATAACTAGGACGGAAATCGTGCCCCCATTGTGAGATACAGTGCGCTTCATCAATAGCGACAAGATCAATTCTTAATTCCGCTAAATCTGCCATAAAACCATCAGAATCTAATCGTTCTGGTGACACATAAAGTAACTTAACTTCACCACGAGCAGCTTGATTAAAGCGTTCACGAACCTCCGTGTAATCTAGCGTACTATTGATAAAGGTTGCTGGAATGCCATTTTCATTTAAAGCATCAACTTGATCCTTCATTAAAGAAATTAAAGGAGATATCACTAACGTTAGTCCATCTAATATAAGTGCTGGAATTTGGTAACATAGCGATTTTCCGCCGCCTGTAGGCATAATAGCTAAAACATCTTCACCCGTTAGAATACGATCAATAACTTCTTTTTGACCTTGGCGAAAATTGTCGTACCCAAATTTTTCTTTTAAAACTGATTGTGGATTCATATAATCCTTTCTCTTTGCTCATTTTCTCAGATAATTCTATGTCTTTAAATTATAGCATAGGTTAAGACGCCACAGATGTTTTAGAAAGTGTTTTAATGACCGCTTCAACATCACCCAAATCATTCATTAGTCCCGCGGGATTTTGTTGAGCTGCCCTAAGTTTAGTCATATAATCAACGACAATTGTCGAATCACTAACACTACTTGTGTCTTCAATTCGATAATAAAGATAGTGAATTGAATTAACTTTAGGTTCAAGGATAACGCTTAGATACCAAGTGTTATCTCCAATTTCAATAGTTGCCGTTTCCTTAAAATGACCATATTCTTCTTGTAATTTGCCTTGAATTTGTCCAATCTCAATTGGAACCGTGGCAGGCATTGGTCCTCCAGAATACGCATCTGACGTATTTAATTGTACCTTAGTGCCACGTACTTTCGAATTTTTAAGATTAAATACAACTTTCATATTTGATGCATCTTTGGACCCTTTTTTAATGGTCCAATCAGCGGGTGTAGCATAATTTTTATGCGGTAATATAGCATCACCACCGACGACTATTTTTGCTTGGACTGGTAAGCCATTTGTTCCTGCGTTAATTTTGTATTTTTGGGTTAATTTTATATTTTCTGTCGGTTGAATTCGACTGATTTCTGCCCAACTAGCCGGTTGTGTATCTTTAACTTGAATTAATGTTTTAAATCCTAAGATACCTAAAAAAACTACCATCAAAAAACCGATTGATATTAACATATTTTTCTTCATGCCAAAAATCTCCTAACCTGTTACGCCTCTATTATTAAAGCTTTTTCTCGTAGTATATCGCTAATATTATTGAAATGATTATTATATTCGTATACAAAAAGAAAAGTAGTGCACCAATCCATAATAACGTACTTACTTTTAGAAATGCCCACAAAATGATAAACCCAAACGCTAGAATTAAAATCATGCTATTCATAATTTTTCCAATCATTGCGTTCACAGACTGATCAATTAACTTATTTCGTTCATCCACATTCTCCAGCTGTTCTTCTTTCAGTCCTTTTTTAGAAAAAGTTATATAAAATTGATAGGCCGCAATTCCAAATGATAAGACAACATTAATAAATGATCTAATCAATTTTGACCAATCAAAAGCATCTTTAAAATCTAAGTTCATTATCCAAATTGAGGCAATCCCCACAAACATAAAAAATAAACCTACAAAAAAATGTCGATAACTATAGATTTTCATTTTAATTCTCCTCCATCTCTAAATTTTCCTTTAGCTGAAATAACGCTTCAATCTGACAATCAAACAATAAACTCAAACGATAGGCCAACATTATAGATGGCTTATATTTACCTTTTTCAAGTGAGATAATTGTTCGACTAGAAACTTGAACTTTCTCAGCTAACTGTTCCTGTGTTAATTCAAGCTTAGTTCTGTATTCTTTAACTTTATTTTGCATAATGAACACCTTTCAATATGAAATATACTTCATGTGAAGTTAACTTCATAATATAATAATTATTTTCTTAAGTCAACTAGCTGATTATTTCTGGCACCAAGCATATCAATATAAATTTCTATTTATTTATACTATAATTAAATAAACATCGTCAGATTAACTAATTTAATAATCTAACGATGTCTTTTAACTAAATAAAACGTTTTAAAAAGGAGGATTAAGCATATGGTTCAATCATACAAAAATTTCTGGGAAAATATTTTTAATTTTTCTGACACATCGAATAGATCAGACTATTGGTGGCCTACGATTATTAATAGTATTCTAGGAGCAATTATTATTTATTTTTATACGTCACTCGTTGGCCATCCTATCGATTCGATTTATAATTTTAGTGAACTTACTTTTATGACAAGTCGAAATATTGTTATGTTTATCGTCTGGATTGCAAACTTTGCTGTTTCAGTTCGTCGTTTACATGATACTGATCGTTCTGGTTGGTGGATTTTAATCCAATTCGTTCCATTAGTCGGTAGTATTTGGTTCTTTATTTTAATGGTTTTACCCAGAAAATCAAATCGCTGGGGTTAAATTATATTGATACTCGATTATTAATAAGAGGTGCTGATAAAATTTATCAGCACCTCTTTTGTTTACGGAAAATTAAAAAGATAGCACTGTAATCGACTAACTTGATTACCGCTCTATCTTCATTTTTCAAAAAATAATCCACCCTGATTAACTAAAACATCTGCTACAGGTGTCTCTATTCGTTTATTAAGCACCATTTTTTTCGTCTCTGTTACATATTTTTTAAAATTCATTGTTTGTAAATGAGCTTGGTAATCCTCGTCACTCCGGTAAATTTCAACGAAAATCCATTGATTTAAATCTCCATCTACAGAAGCAATGTATGTCACTAAGAGTCCTGCTTCATTTTCAAATGATTGTTTCATAGTATTCAATGAAACTTCTCTAAATTCTTTAACCCTATTCGGCTCTATTTCAATACTTGTTACTTTGAGTATAGCTCTGTCAGGCTTCAATTCATGCAAGGCTGTTGTTTTTTCTAACAGTAATTCTGGGGATAAATTAATCATCGATTTTTCAATTACTGCCTGAGATGCGATATTACTAAACATTTTAAATTGAGCCGAATTTGCATGTTTTTGATATTGATCTTCGTCTTGATAAGATTCAATCACAATATTTTCAGTACCCGCCTCATCCAAATGTACACTGTACATCGCCAAAGTTCCTTTTTCTTGCTGAATTGAGGTCGTTAAATTAATCATCCCTGCTTTTTCAAATCTTTCACGATCAGATAGCTTAATTTTAAGTTTGAATAGTCTTAATAATGGGGCATTCTTAAGTTCTATCATTTATTCACCCAATCCCATCAAACGATTATAATTTCCATAATTAATCAGGGCTCGATCATCTTTCGAAAGATTCAACTGATCTAAAGCTTCAATTATGGCATCCGTTGCTCCAGCTGGCGCAATCCCTAACGGTGCATCAGTTCCAAACAGTACGTGGCTAACACCATAATAATCAATTGCTAACCCTAATGCTTTAGGATTGCCCAATAATGCAGTATCTACATAGAAACGTTTAAAATCAGCTGCCTGTTCTGGTGATAGAATATGGTTAATTCGTTCAGCAAAATAAGGCACCATTGCCCCAGCATGATGAACAATTACTTTAAGTGTAGGATAGTCATTAAAAATTCCTGACTGTACTAATTGCAACATTGCTTGCGCTAGTTCATATTCCCAACTAAAAATAATATTATTGTCTGGTTTACGATCATCAAAAATTGGGTGTAACAGAATTGGGATATTTAATTGTGCAGCCATTTCAAAAATAACCCGGTATTCCTTTGCAGCAATACTTTTTCCAAGGGCACGCGTAAATAACTGAATGCCAACTAATTCTGAATTTTTTAGCACTTGTTCTTTTATAATACGTGTTGCTTCATCGATGTTATTTAGAGGTATCATTGCAATACCCGCTTTAAACAAGTCTGCATTTTGTTGAACCATTTCAATTATTTCGTTATTAGCTTGCCAGCATAATGCCGCTGCTTGTTCTGGCCCTACGTAGTCCTCAGGATTCACGTTGACTGCTGAGATAACTTGTTGGACATTTCTGTTCCGTAATAGGCGTCTTTGTTCAATATCAATCAATATGGGATGTTTAATAAATGGCATTTTTTCTGGCAAGTTCGGCTGAATAGCTAACATCTCGTTATAAAAATGTGGTGGTAAAACGTGTGCAAAAACATCAATACTTGTCATTAACTTTTCCCTCCTACAACCTAATTTAGGTTTCTTTAATTTAGCTGATTATCTAATACTAGGCAAAAATGCTAAAATAGCCTGCTCATTCCTCTCACCTAATATAAAAATTTTCTTATTTTAATGGCTCTAATTGTTTGATAACTTTGGCGGGCACGCCGCCCACTACTGTATTGTCAGGAACATCTTTTGTCACCACTGCACCAGCTGCTACAATCACATTATCCCCAATATGAACGCCACCAATAATCGTGACATTTCCACCTATCCACACATCGTTTCCAATTGTAATTGGTTTAGTATAAGTAATTAAATAACGACTACCATCTTGTCTTTTTCCAAAACGTTTTGTTGCATCTAATGCATGTTCACCACAATATAACTTCGTGTCTGGCGCGACAATGACACGATCTCCTAATGTGATTTTGTTTGAATCTTGAAATGTACAATTACCGTTAATAAAAACATCATCACCAACAGTGATATGTTTACCATAAACTGTATTAAATTGACCATTAATAACGAGTCCTTCCCCAGATTTCCCTAACAACTCGTGAATTGCTGTTGCTCTTTTCTCTAGGTCAGTTGTCGTATTGATTATAGTGACTAATTCTTTACCCGCCGCAATCATACCCTGTAATTCTGGGTCGCGATAATCATAATCTTGACCTGCCAATAATTTTTCATGTTCTGTCATCATTTTGCCCCTCCATTCACTATTTGACGCCCTTTTCTTCCTTAATAATTCAATTGTATTATACTACTTAAATTAACTGAACTAAATTCAAAAGATTCGGTTCTAGTGATATTAAAAAAGAGCCAACCTAATTGTATTTACCCAATCAGGTTGAACCCTCTTACTTCACAATATTATTTTCAAACTTCTTCAACAACTGTTGTCGTTTTTCAAGTTTCATTCCTTGAACTGCAGCAAAGTTAAACCATTTCAACTGGTTAAACCCCATCTTCCGGAATGTTCCCCTAAATACCATTTTAGTCACAGGATTTCCAAAGATAGTTCGATAAATCCAACCTGGTGTTGACATAGTTGTAACCATTTTAACTTTCTTTAAATGAACCATCTCATTTTTAAATAATTTTTTATTTTCCTGCTCTGTATAAAGAATCCCTTTAGCAATAACTTTGTCAAAGAATCCCTTCATCATAGCTGGCATAGATTCCCACCAGATTGGAAAAATAAAGACAAGCTCATCTGCAGCCATGAGGCGTTCTTGATAATTCGCCGTCATAGAATCCGTTGGTATCTTCTTACGCCAAGATATTAGGTCTTCTTGGTGCATTACAGGATCAAACCCATCTTTATGCAAATCAATTACGTCCACAATACAGCCCTCTTTTTCATACGCTGCTTTAGCACTAACTAGTAATGCCGCTGAATAACTCCTATTGTGCAATTCATTGTATCCAGCGTCTGCAGTGTAGGGATGATCAAATATAATACAAATTTTTTTCATGTTCAATAACCTCTTTTAATTAGTTTAATAAATTTTCCGACTTTAATGACTTTATATAAAATACTTCAAGTGTCATTTATCTTTCTTGCTATAAGTGTTACATTTGTTACACTTATATTAATCATTTATCGCGTGATTTACAAGATACAAAATCGTGTTATTTGTTACACTTCAAGGAGATATAAAAAATGACGGAAAATAACCAAGCAAAATTAAGTAAAAATTTGATTATTGATTCTTTAATTGACTTATTAAAAATAAAATCTTATCAAGAAATCACAATAACTGAAATCACAAAAAAAGCCGGAGTTGCCCGGCTGACTTTCTATCGTAATTTTGAAAATAAGGACGCGATTTTACTAACTCGGTCCGATTACTTATTTGACCAGTTTTACGCCGAACTCAAGTCCAATCAAACAGAAATTAGTTTGAAAAACATTTTCAAGCTAGCTTTTAACTATTGGCATAATGATTCTGAATTTATGGATATCCTAATTAAAAATGATATTGTTTATTTATTGGAAGATTCTTTTTATACTTATTTTGAAAAGATTCTTAAAGATACGCCTAGTATCAGTCGGCTAAATAATACTCAAAAAACGTTCATTCTTGGTGGCGTTCTACGAACGATGTTGCAATGGATTAGTAGTGGTAGTCCTGCTACAGCTGAAGAAGTTACTGCAGATATATTGGAATTGATTCAGTAAAAGTATGCTAGATTTTAATGATTAAAAAAATAGCCCAGATATTTATCTGAGCTAAGTCTAAACCTCTATTTAAAAATCTTAGGACCCTTACGCATTTTAGTACGATCATTTCTAGCAGTAGCCTTCTTATTGAAGTTTCCGCCATCAGTTTGTTTCTTTTTGATAATTTCTAGCATTTTATCTCTATCAGTCTTTGCTTTATCAGCCATTAATGTTTCCTCCTTGCTCTATTAATTAACAATTTCTTTCAAAGTTAAAGATTCATATTATGAATACATGCCTTCAAATAAAGTTGATCTTTTATTATTCAACTTACGTCGATTTTAATTCTGTATGCCCCGCTAATCAGTATACAGTTAAAATAACTATGCTCTTAACAGTATATCATTACGACTATCTTGATATCAATAGACGTATAAATTGGATGCCTTTAATTAACCATTCACTAATAATGTTCAATCTCAACGAATTTTGTTCCAACCTTTTCAACGAATTCTTTATCATGATCAATGATTAACATCGGTGGTTGAAAAGCCAGAATAACATCTTGAATTTGTTGACGCGTGATAACATCTAGATAATTAAGTGGCTCATCCCAAATATATATATTTGCTGGTTCAACCAACGAACGACTCAAAGCCACTTTTCTCTTTTGGCCCATGCTCATTTGACTGATATCTTTATCAAATTCATAACGTTCAAAACCAAGTTTTCTTAATGTATCCAACATTAAAGAATAAGAAACATTTTTTTCTGCAGCGAATTCTTGTAAAGAACCAGATAAACCATCAAAATTTTGCGGTAACCAGCTCACTTTTAAAGGTGTTGCAAATTTGTATTGCCCTTGATACTTTAATTGACCTAGTATAGCAGCGATAACGCTCGATTTACCAGAACCATTTTCACCCTGAAGAATAACGCGCTCTCCCATCTTTAATTTAAAATCTACCGGTTTATTTACCGGCAATTGTTTACGAAATGCTGATAAGCCAATTACCTCTAGTAAAGTCTTATCTGACACTAATTTTTCAAAATTCAACGTTAAAAGATCTGCCACATCAATATTCTTAAGTAAAGATTTTTTCTCTTCTACTGCTTTATCGGCACGTTTTTTAATACTTAGTACCCGTTTCATAGATTTAGCTGCCTTGTGGCTAATAAATCCTCTGTCTGTCGCACCAGATACTTTCGCCTCAGTCTGATTAGCCCAACCCGATTTTTTCCGTGAAGCACCTTCTAATCGTTTAATATCATGTTGTAATTTTTCTTTTTCATTATATTCCCAATTATTTCGTGACGTATTTTCGTCAGCCCACGTATTATAATTACCCTTAAATTGACTGATTTTAGCGCGATCAATTGAAATAACATGATCAATAATATTATTTAAAAAATAACGATCATGACTGATTAAAATAAATCCTTGTTTTTGTCTTAGATAATCAGAAATAATTTTTCGACCGTTTTCATCTAAATGATTAGTCGGTTCATCTATTAATTGAAATTTACCTTCGCCAACAAATAAGCTGGCTAATAATATCTTAGTTTGCTGTCCTGGACTTAATTGATTAAATGGTTCCGTCAATAATTTTTCAGATAGTCCAAGTTTATCTAATTCGATTAAAATTTGCCACTGATCATAGTCTTGTAAGTCTGTGATACTCTTGATAACCAGCCACACTGACTCTTCTGGTTTAACAACTGTTTGAGGAAAATACTGAAATTCTAAATCTGTTCTAATCTTTCCTTGGTACTGTAATTGATTTTGTAAAATTCTAAATAAAGTCGTTTTTCCGCGACCATTTCTACCAATTAGACCTAACTTCCAGCTGGCATCTAATTGTAAATCAACATTTTTAAAAATTGGTGCTAATTGTCCATCATATTGAAAACTTAATTGTTTAATTTGTATTGTTCCTATAGTAATTACCTCATTTCTTTGTGAGGTCGACCGCTAAACTATCCATTTGATTCTACAAAAAAAGAGCATACAGTTATATGCTCTTCAATCGTTATCCATCAAAAAAAGTGGTTCTTTCAGATGTGAAAAAGAATTGATATTGCAAACCGTTTGAATAGTCAACATGCATAAAAAGACACACTTCGTCCCTTGTTTAGTCGACAGTTATTCGATTAACGATTTGTATTTACCAATGCACTTCACACTCCCTGTTTATTAATTATTTACAGTCTACTATAGTTATGGTAGATAGGCAAATTAATCAAATGTGATATTAAATTGGTAAGCAATATCCTTCATCGCATCAATTTGATAGTCATCCTCAACATCACTACCCCAACTATCAATACCACCAACACCTCGAACGGCGCCTAGAATCGATAAAACGGTACGATGTTCCGCTGGTAATTCGCTATGATGTGTCGCATTTTCTAATTCTTCAGCTGTATAAGGTAAACAACTAAACGCAATTGGTTGATCAACCGCACTGAATGTTAAACCCGTTTCAGAAGCCTGTTGCATACGATTATCCAGAACAGACTGTCGATAAACAGTTACCCAATCATTTTGCATATGCACACCACAATCTTGCGGAACTAAGTATGGTGTCACTGGTAACCCTTGAACTTCATATCGGCCTGGAATTCCTCCGGCCATTCTATCTGGATAAGTTTCTCCTGATAATCCTTGGTAACAAAAACGAGTCGCTGGTGTGGGCATAATAAATCGCAACCCAAAAACAGGTAATGAGGGTAATCCAGCTTTTCCTTGGTATGAAACTGCAACATTCATTTTTCCGGTTGCTTCAACAGTATAAGTGACCGTCACTTGCGTTTGCGGCACAGTCAGTGTGTTATAGATATAACTTATAGCCACTTTTTCAGCGACTTCATGGTTAGTGTAACGATTATTTTCTGGTGCAATCGGTAACGCAATTGGTTTACCATTAATAGCAACTTTAACTGATTGACAATTACTGAATTGATCAGCGGCCAACCACATCCCTGACTTTACTGGAAACTGACTCCCCTGATCGTTATCCGTTGTTGCACGCCAAAAAGTCGGTTTTGGTGAGCGATAAAGCCACTCTTTACCTTGAATTCTAAAAGATTCTGGGCCACCCGTTTGATAGGAGAAAATATAATGAAAATCATTTCCTTTTAAACCGAGTGTGACATCTCCGTAAATGACAGTTAACTGCTTATTTATCTGTGCCATAATAGTATTTTACCTCCTGCATTGCTGGTTTTTCATTACGTGTGGCAAAAACGAGTCCATCACCCGAAAATGCATAATCAGATGGTCGATCATCAAAATCGCCACCATAACGCAACTCATTTTGACCTGTGACGGGATCTTCAACTAACAATGCTTGATCGATAAAGTCCCAGATGAAACCACCTTGATAGGATTCATATTGTTGTAATAAATCAATATATGATTTCATCCCGCCCAATGAATTACCCATATCATGCATATACTCACACAAGATAAATGGTTTTTGTGGTGAATTTTCTAGATAGTCTTTAATTTCGGCTGGTGTTGCATACATCCGACTTTCAACATCTGAAATGACATCTTTGTATTCAGGCGCACGGAAAACACCTTCATAATGAACTAAACGTGTCGAATCTTTTTGTTTATAGTACTCATTCATTTTCGCTAAGACACTGCCGGCGTATGATTCGTTACCCAATGACCAAAATAAAACTGAGGGATGATTTTTAAATAACTCAAAATTACTTTTAGCGCGGTCTAAAACGGCTGCTTCCCATTGATCCGATGAGCCGGGCACATTCCAAGAAGGCTCAACTTCACCCATTTTCTGCCAAGAACCATGTGATTCTAAGTTGGTTTCAGCCATCATATAAATACCAGCCTGATCACAACGATTGTAAAAAGATAATCGATCTGGATAATGTGACGTCCGAACTGCGTTAATATTGTTACGTTGCATACAGTCAACATCCCAAGCTTCATCATTATCTGAAATGGTTCTTCCTGATTTAGGGTTCCACTCATGACGATTAACACCATTGATAATTAATCGTTCACCATTTAATAACATCACGCGATTCTTAATTTCAATTTTGCGAAAACCAACTGGTTGTTGGATAATTTCAATTAATTGCCCATCAGCATCTAAAATTTCTAATTGTAATGTATATAAATAAGGCCGGTCATTCTGCCAAGCAGTCACTGGTTGTGCTAAATTGTAGTGTTTTTCGACATCTGACCCACTCATTAATTCATCGCTAAATAACACCGCATCTTGGTCTTTGAATGTGACACGGACACGTTGTTCTGCCCCACTAAAATGAAGTTGTAAATCTACTTGTCCTGTTTTTTGTCCACTATCGTAATCAGGAATCACCCAAAAATCATCTAAATGTGTTGCAGGTTGTGCTAACAGTGTCACATCACGAAAAATTCCGAAGAAACGGAAAAAGTCTTGGTCTTCAATGAAGGCTGCAGAACTTCGTTTATGCACTTCAACTGCCAAACAATTATCCTTATCTTTTAAATAAGGTGTCAGGTCAAATTCGCTTGGTGTAAAACTATCTTCTGCGTATCCTAGAAAATGTCCATTCAACCAGACGTACATTGCCTGTTCAACACCTTCAAAACGGATAATAACGCGTTTATTTTGAAGAGTTGGTTCCAAGTCAAAATGGTTTAAATATGAACCTACTGGATTATATTCTGCATCACTAAACATTCCAGCATACTGATTTAAATCAGTATCTGAAAAAGCAGGTCGTCTATATTCATGTCCTTCCCAAGGATACATCGTATTAATATAATGTAATTGCTCATATCCTGATAATTCAATATGCTGTGGTACTGGAATTGTGTCAAATTGTTCTGCATCAAAGTCAGTCTGATAGAAATTTTTTGGTCGACTTGCTGCATTAGTGCTGTAACTAAATTTCCAAGTTCCATTCAAAGATTGTTCAAATGAACTTTTTTGTTGTAACATTTCTGCTTGAGTTGCATAGTACTTATGATCACTGTGAGCTGGTACCTGTCCAACACGAAAAACGGTTGGTGTATCTAGCCATTCAATTTCTGGTGTCATCTGTTTGCCTCCGTTTTATATAAAAGCGTTTTCATAATTAAGTATATGTTTTCTTTTGGAGGTTGTCAAAAAGCATTATAAAATTGAGACAATAAAAAAAATTAGATTTAAGTGAAAATACGGTAATCTCATTTTTATTTTGTGTAAAATTGATTAACTTCTTCCTTTGGGCCTTTTAATTGATTTTTGCAGTAAGTTTCAGTATCGATTGCTGTATTAATCCTTCTGCAAAAATGAAAAAATGTAAAGGGAGGAGAAATCGTTTATATACCCTTTACTTTTCTTTGTGTTTTAGCTAGGTTATTATCAGTAGTTGCTCCCAAAACCCAACGAATATTCCAAATAGAAGGAAATATCTTTAAATTTTAAATACAATAAAAAGGCTCTGTACTATCTGTTGTTGGGACTAGTGTAAAAACTATTACTGATGACAGTTTTTTTGTATAATAACAAAAAAAAGCCAAAAGTCATAAGACTTTTGGTTACGAGTTCATCCATGTTCATTATCCCTCAACCACCACAGATGAATTAATAAGAAAGATGGAACTCTCCGCATGCCTAATCATACTAAATTTTGGCTTAAAATAAAAGACAGTAGTCTAACGATTGTTGATTATCAGTCTTCTAATGACGGTGTCACTCGATTTAACCGTGTTCTTGATTACCAGCCGAAGGGATTGTCCAAATTGTGATATTAAAAACGAAGGACAGATTATCAGGTATAGTTGGCGTCAAACACCCATACGCTACCCTAAATTTTTTGGTAAATGTATCATTTTATCACTCAAACGAAGATACTTTAGCTGTCATGAGCGGCAGTCATACTTCCTTGTCCAAACAAGTGTGGTTCCTAAAAATTGTACGATTTCCAATCTATCTAAACAGCTCTGTTTAACTAAATTAGCGGAATCCGTTTCTTTAACTCATATTGCTAATGAAATTTCGAATCCTGATTCCTTTGTAGGTCGTATTTTAATGACCTTTGAACGTGATTTTAAACCTAATTATAAATTTTTACCTAAAGTACTCCTACTTGACGAAGTCAAGAGTACCAAATCAGCTACAGATGCCATGAGTTTTGAATTTATGGATGCTAGTAACCATGAATTAATCAAACTTTTATCTTTTAGAAGATTCTATCAAATAGAACGTTATTTTTATCGTTACTCAGCTGCAGCTAGAAAAAACGTGAAAATTATCGTAACTGATATGAATTATACCTATCCTAAACTAGCCAAAGAAGTCTTTCCTAACGCGATTGTCATCATAGATACCTTTCATATTATCAATTCAGTGAATCGTGGATTCACTAAAACTAGAATTAGACTGATGAAAGAACTTTCAAAATCATCACAAGACTACAAAGCACTAAAACGTTACTGGAAGCTCCTGTTAAAACCTTCTGAAACCTTAGATTTTAAAAATTTCAAGAAATGGACTTATTTCCCATACCTAACAACAGAAACAAATGTCGTTGATCATTTATTAGCGATTCATCCTGAACTAAATAAATCATATGAACTCATGAACCAAATAAGATCAACCATTCGGTTGAAGGACTGGAAATCTTATGATTTTACAGTTAGAAACACCGAAAGGTGTTCTGAAGAAATGCTTAAAAGTATTGAAACGTTGCTTTGTCACCATTCTGAGATTAAAAATAATTTTGGCTATTATTATACTAACGGTCCTTTAGAAGGAATAAACAATAAAATTAAGGTCATTAAACGCGTTGGTTTTGAATTTAGAAATTTTCGTAGATTCCGAACTAGAATATTTTATACACTTAAAATCCATACAAAAAAACACCTCACAAATTGCTTTGTGAAGTGCTTCAAAATATCGATATAAATATATATTAGCGTTTTGAGAATTATCGATTAATACTTCATGGAATCTTATCTATTTGAATCCACTTGTATCAATACTTTACAATATTGAAAAAGGAACAACATTGAATAAAATCCATAATACGAGATAAAATTAACACCATAAAATAGACTAGTCAAGACACCATTAATGGTGTCTTTTTTTATGCTTTACACACTCTCTACCCATTTAATATATGTCTAATCAATTTCTATTTCAAGATTTCCAGTAACGCTTTAGAGATACGCATTCTATCATCTGTGGTCATGCTTTTCAATCTGTTAATTAATTCGGGCGTATAAATGTCGTTAAAATCATTACTCATTAATATATCAGCCAAATTTAATTGTAAGGCATTCAGAACTAGTTCCAACTTTCTTGTACTCGTATCGTCTAATTGTCCTCTTTCGAGTCGAGCCAAATAGCTGGCGGATACGTCCGCCATTTCTGCCAATTCTTCAATTGTAAGTCCTAATTCTTTTCGCTTTTTCCGAATGAAAGTGCCCACAAGTATAATCATAAATCGCTCCTATTTATCCATATGTTTAATGATAAATTAAGTGCGCACACTTTCAAAGCTCTCAGTATACCTATAAAGTTACATAAAAAGGTAGTATTGAGTATATTTTTGAGATAAAATATATCATGTGAAGATAGTGCAAGATATAAATTACTTTTTTGGGGGAGGAGATTTTATAGGGATCGTTTGGTAAAGGTTGGTTAATAATTCGTTCAAAGAAAAGGGAGAAAATTATGAATAAAGAAGAACTTTTAGATTTTTTAATGGCAAAAAGAAGTGTTACAGCGGGAGCTGCAGTTATCCAACAACAAATTCGTGAAGCAGAGGCTAAGATTGAAAAAGGTAAGAAAAAATTTCGAGGAATAATCATCGCATTAGTCGTTTTAATTGTTCTTTTTATGATTACTAGTCAGACAAGTGCGGCGATGCCATTCATCATTGCTGTTATCGCGCTATTTGCTTTTAAATATTTTGTTTATATTATGCCGGGTAATGAATCTAAAACACAAGCCTTAGCAGACTTGGACGCTGAAATGGCAAATGAAGATTATATTGCAGGCAAGCAAGGATTCCCAGAGAAATTCTACAACTATTTCGATATTTTTCGTCTTTGGAAATTAATTGATGAAACTCGGGCACGTGATTTGCAAGAAGCCTTTAACATTTTAGAAACACAACAATTCCAAGAAACTCAACTTTCAATGCAGGAAGAAATGAGAGGCTTACAACAAGATATTGCCTCAAATGCACGCTTGGCAGCTATGTCCTCAACCGTCAGTGCATTTAATTCGTTCAGAAAATAAGATTTATTATATTAAATTTATAAAAATGGAGAAAAAATGTCAAAAAAAGCAAATATTATTACCGGTGTCAGTATAGTAGCTATAGTTATTATTGTGGCTATGTTTATGATGGGCAATTCAAATAAGATGGATGGAAGCTATATTTCCGACATGGGTGGTTCCAAATTTGAGTTGAAGTTTAAAGGAAACACTGTGACTAAAGTTGAAACTGATAAAAAGTCAGACCAAGGTACTTATGAAATTGAAGACGGTAAACTTACCATGAAATTTGATGATTATACAATGAAAGCTAGTTTAGACAAAGATAAAAAAACATTTACACTTAATTCCGTAACTGGTTCACAAATGATGGGCTTCGGATTTTTATTAGAGGGGTTAAAATTTGAACAGGTTGCTAAATAATTATTAATTTATTGGGAGGATATTTTATATTATGAAAAAATCAAACATTACTTTATTATCAAGTGCATTAATCGCTGGAGTTACTGTCGTTGGTGCTACAACAACGGCAAACGCTGCAACAACTACACCCGACTCAACTGAAACAACTCATACTCAAACAGTTCAATCTAACAGTCAAAAATTAGATGACGATATTAAAGACGCTCAAACTGACGTTGATAATGCCAAAGATACAGCTGACAAAGATCAAAGTGCTGCTGATACTTCTAAAGACACAGCCGATGCTTCTAAAGACAATGCTGGTCAAACTGAAGAAAATGCTAATCAATCACAAGAAGATTTAAACAGTGCTGTTGATAATCAACAAAATGCGCAAAATACTGCTGATAACGCAACTGATGAATCTATCAATAACGCTCAAGATGCAGTTGACGAACAAGACAAAACAAATAACCAATTAGGTCAAGACGTTGATAACGCTAAAACAGATGTTGATAAAGGTAAAACAGATGTCGATAATGCTCAAACTGGCGTTGATGAAGCCCAAAAAGGTGCTGACCAATCTGATAAAGATGCTGATAAAGCTCAAGAAAACGTTGATAATGCTCAAAATAACCTTGATGGCAAAGGTTCAGCCGAAGCCGACAAGAATTTAAGCAATGCCAAAGATAACTTGGATCAAGCTCAAACAACTGAAGACAATGCTCAAAAAGGTGCTGACCAAGCTGACAAGAATATTGCTGACGCACAAAACAATGTTAATAACGCTCAAACTGGCGTAACTGATGCTAACAAACAACAAAATGATGCTAAAGCTAAAGCTGACGCTGCTCAAAAAGCTAAAGATACTGCTCAAAAAGCATTAGATGATGCTAAGAAACAACAAGGTAATCATCAAGCTAACCAAAATCACATCAACTTAAGCCAAGACTACATTAATGCCTTAAAGGCTTATTCAGATGCTTCATCAGCTGACGCTAATTATCAAGATGTCATTGACAGTTTAACAGCTGCAACTGAAAAAGAATGGGCATTAAATGGCGGCTACATTTCAAATGACCAAGATAAAACTGTTCATATTAACAACCAATCAGATTTAAACAAATATCTTGATGACTTAAATGAATATGCTAAACAATTATTAAATGAAGTGCGTGACCGTTTTGGTAGCACACAAGTTGAAGTCTCAGAAGGTTCTAAAAAATTAGGTCAATCAATCGGCGATGCTTATACATCTAAGAATAACGATCCTGATGATGGTCATGACAATGCATTAAACAACAGCATTGCTAACGGTATGGGATTAACATACTTAACACAACAAGATATGAATACTATCTTCGATAAATCATCTGAAAATGGTTGGAATCTTAGTCTTGATGCTTTCAAGAAATCTATCTATGATTCAATGAATGCCTTCTTATTCAATGGGGGTGAATGGGGCCATGCCGTAAGTGTTGCTGGCATTATGGCAACATATACACCTGCCAATAACACATGGTTCGGTCTTGGCTTCGGTCAATTTAAACAATCTAACGGTAATATCTTCTTAACAAGTTTCTTTAACTTTGTTGATGACTATGATGTTAACGACGCTTCTAAATTTAGCACTACACCTGTTGAATCTGGAACTGTCAGTCAAGCTCAAATTGATAAATTAGCAAGCGACGTTACTGCTAAAACAGCAACTTCAAAAACTGCTGATGCAGCTCTTGCAGCAGCTAAATCACAAACAGTTAAAGCTAACCAAGCCTTAGCTACAGCTAAAACTGCTTTAGCAACTGCTAAAACAAAACAAGCAACAGCACACACAGCCTTAACTAAAGCACAAAACGATGTTAAAACTGCTACTGTAGCTGTTAAAAATGCACAAACAGTTGTTGATGATTTAAATGCATCAATGCCTCAAAAACAACAAGCTTTAAAAGATGCACAAGCTGCCTTAGCTACAACTAAAACAACACAAGCTCAAAAACACATGACTTTAGACGCAGCTAATGCTAAATTAGTTACTGCTAAAACTGCATTAAAAGATGCAACTGCTAAATTAAGTGCCGCTCAAGCAGCTTTAAAAGCTGGTCAAGACGCACTTGGCGAAAAAACAAATCATTTAGATGACTTAAAGAATGCTGAAGCTAACTTAGTTGACGCAACAAAAGCTGTTGAAGCTGCTAAAAAAGCATACGACGAGGCTGTTAAAGCTGCCGAAGATGCACAAGCTGCTTCCGTTGCTGACGATGCACAATATGCGAAGTTACAAGCAATCGCTGATGCATCTAAGAAAGCTTTAGACGATGCACAAGCTGCATTAGCTAAATTACAACATGAAAAAGACATCGAAGATGCTTTGAACAATGTTGACAAACCATCAACTGGTACTGATAACGATTCTGGTTCACATACTGGTCATGTAACAGGTTCAGACAATGGTTCAGATAAAGGTAACGTAACTGGTTCTGTTGTTGCTAAAGGTAGTGAAACAGCTAAAGACACGACTGACAACAATGGTATTGTTGCACCAAGCAATAATACATCAACATCACGTCTTAAAGCTGCTGATCATTCAGAAATCAATAACGCTAAAATATTAGGTGCTTCGGTATTACCACAAACTGACGAAACTAATTCGTCAGTCGTTTCAGTGATTGGTGCAGCTCTTGTTGGTGCCGTTAGTCTCTTTGGACTTGCAGGAACGCGCCGTCGTAAACACTAATTCGTTATTGTAAGGAGGAATTGAGATGAAGAAGCCTTTACTTGTAATGACTAGTATCGTAATGGTTGCTTTATTAACAGCGTGTGGGCAACAAAAGTCACAGTCTGAGCAAACAAGTCAGCCAAAACAAGTATCCGTGTCAGATAAGAAAAAGGCGCAGTCGTCAAAAAAAGCAGATACAACTAAAAAGACGCATACTAAAGAAGTAAATCAACCAAAAAAAGAATCCGTGTCAGATAAGAAAAAAGCGCAGTCGTCAAAAAAAGTAAATACGATTAAAAAGACGCCTGCCAAAGAAGTAAATCAACCAAAACAGATGAATTTAGATCAAATTCAAGTCAGTGATTACAGCAGTATCGTCGGTCAGTGGCAAATTGTGAAGTTAGAAGCACGGGGACGCGACTTACCACTTGATGATGTTCAGCCGTTAAATATTACTAAAGATAGTCTAGTGTCATCATCTTCGTTTACATTAAATAAAGCTGGCTTAAAAGATCAGAATGGGCTGCATGCGACGAAATTTGAAGTTGCTAATAATATCTTAACCGCCAGCTTAAGTAATGCAAGTGATGTTTCTATTAATTGGTCCGTCATGTTCTATCCCAAAGGGACTAGTCACGAATATGGTGTTAATACTGGTGAAGAAACGAACAAGCAGAATCTGATTGTTGTTTGGTCAAGTAGTAACTCAGTGACCGCGGTTTACAGCCAAAGTTAATATATATATAAATAGAAGGTCTACAATATCTGTTGCCAGTGATAGAAAAATCTATCACTGGCAACAGATTTTTTTGTATGACACTAAAAAGAGTCTCCTATGACAAATAATACTAAGGTTTTACTAAATATGAAATTTGCTGAAAGCACTCCTTAATCCAGCAGTCATCGGAGTTTATGGTACTTTAGATTACCTTCAAAAATGCCTGACACCCCTGCAGAGTTCTCAACATAATCAAATTGTTAGCTACGGATGGCGGGCATCTCTATTAGGCTACTACGTTATTCTAGTGGCCAACTTTAAGAAACTAACAATGAATTGAAACATATTAAACGTAATGCCTACGATTTCAGTAATTTTAGGAAACACATTTTCTTTGTAATGAGGATTATGTACATAAAAAAGGCGTTGTCACAAAGTGACAACACCCTCCATAATATATTCACCAACAATAGTTGCAATAGAACCAAAAATATTCACCAGTGACAACTGCAATATACCAAAAAAAACACCTCACAAATTGCTTTGTGAAGTGCTTCAAAATATCGATATAAATATATATTAACGTTTTGAGAATTGGCTTGCTTTACGAGCTTTCTTAAGACCTGGTTTCTTACGTTCTTTCATACGAGGATCACGAGTAAGTAATCCTGCAGATTTAAGAGCTGCACGGAAATCTGGATCTACTGTAAGTAATGCGCGAGCAATACCATGGCGAACTGCGCCAGCTTGACCTGAGAAGCCACCACCATTAGCGTTAACTAAAACATCATAACTACCTAATGTTTCTGTAGCGTTAAATGGTTGTAAGACTACTTCACGTAAGTTAGCAAATGGAATGTAATCTTCAATTGCTTTGTTGTTGATAGTAATTTTACCAGTACCTGGTACTAAACGTACGCGAGCTACTGAGTTTTTACGACGACCTGTTCCTGAATATACGACTTGAGCCATTTCAATTGCCTCCTTAAATTAAGTTTGTAATATCTAAAGTTTCTGGTTGTTGTGCTTGTTGATCATGTTCTGCACCACGATATACGTGTAATTTCAATGCTTGTTCTTTACCAAGAGTACCTTTTGGAAGCATACCTTTAACAGAGAAAGCAATCAATTTTTCAGGATCGTTGGCACGGAAATCACCAGCAGTACGAGTTTTTAAACCACCTGGATGATCTGTATGATGTTGGTATAATTTTCTGTCAGCTTTGTGACCAGTTAAACCAACCTTTTCTGCATTGATAACAATAACGTTATCACCAGTATCCACATTAGGTGTGAATGTTGGTTTGTTTTTACCGCGTAAGATAGAAGCAACGACAGTTGATAAGCGACCTAAAGAAATATCAGTTGCATCAATAACATACCATTTACGTTCTATTTCGCCTTTTTTTGCTAAATAAGTTGTACGCACGATTGTTTCCTCCGTTTTTTCATGTTGTTTGTTTGACACTCAAATAAGTTTCCGGGGCCTATCAGTGGGGCAAACAATACCATTTATAATATTAACTATTAAAAGTCAATTTGTCAATCTAATTTATGGGCATCCCACAAATAAATAACACCTTTTCAGATTTAAAATTGCCTTAGTATTCATATTGTCAATAACTTCTATATTACCCTAATTCGTCCGGATAATAAACCTTTTTTAAATATAATCCACTCGCCGGAGCTGTTTCTCGAGCTTGTTGTCGATCCTTTACTTCATATAACCGTAAAATATCATGAACCGGACGCCGGCCGTTCCCTATTTCTAGGAGTGTAGCGACTAAAATTCGGACCATATTGTACAGAAAGCCATTTCCATAAAATTCAAAAATAATTTCATGGTTTTCTTTATCTTCTCTCACGGTTGCCTCATAAATCGTCCGAACGTGATCTGTAACCTGGCTACCTGCCGCCACGAAACTAGAAAAATCATGTTCGCCAACTAAATCAGGTAATGCTTCTTCAATTTTGGCGATATCTATCTTGTATTTATAATGACCCGTGTAGAAGCGTTTAAATGGGTCGGTAAATTCACCTTGAGAAACACGATACATATATCGTTTACCATGCGTACTATAGCGTGAATGAAAATCATCACTGACAAGTTCGGCTTTTTTAACTTGAACATCCAGTGGCAATAAACTGTTCAATGCTCTCATCATGCTAGTTTCCGGAATTTCATGCATGAAGTCAAAATGAAAAACCTGTCCTAAGGCATGAACGCCAGCATCTGTTCGGCCTGAACCATAAATTCTAACTGGTACTTCTGATTTACTCATAATTGTTACTGCTTTTTCTAAGACAGATTCAACCGTCCGTTGGTTTGGCTGCCTCTGAAACCCTGCAAAAGCTGCGCCATCATAAGCAACGGTAATTTTAAAACGTACTGACATATTTATTCATCCTTAATTTTTGAGGTAGACTAATGCAACGGTAACGATAGCGAATAAAACAAAAGCTAACGTATCAGCCGTCCGCCATTTTAAAATACGATACTTTGTTCGACCTTCTCCACCCTGGTAACCACGAGATTCCATGGCAATCGCTAAATCTTCGGCACGATTGAACGAACTTACAAATAGCGGAATTAACAACGGGATAATTGATTGCATTTGTTTAATTAGCGACCCTTGACCAAAGTTCACACCTCGAGCTCGTTGAGCGTTCATAATTTTTTCTGTCTCATCCATTAATGTAGGGACAAAACGTAACGCGATTGATAACATTAACGCAATTTCATAAACTGGAAATTTGATTGCTTTAAGTGGTTTTAATAAAGATTCAATCGCATCTGCTAGTTGGAGTGGTGCCGTTGACAACGTCAATAATGTTGACATAAAAATAATTAAAATAAATCGGCAAAAAATATATAATCCATTTGTCACACCAAATTGAGAAATTTTAAAAATCCCCCAATGCCAGTACATTTGGCCACCACTTGAAAATAGCATTTGCAAAGCAACCGTAAAGATAATCAGCCAAATTAATGGCCGGACACCTTTTAAAAAGAAACTCATATTAATTTTTGACGCTAAAATACATCCTAACGTAAAAACTAAAAGCATAGAAAAACTTTGCCAATTATTTGCCATAAAGATTATTCCAACAAAATAAAAACTCAAAACTAATTTAGCACGCGGATCCATGCGGTGAACGAGTGAATCACCCGCTATGTAACGTCCAAAAATCAACTTATTCATTAGCGTCATGACCTCCATTTTGGCTTAGCAGCGTGACGAGGTCGTCGGCTAATTCATTCTCTGTTAAAGGCATCTCCTTGAATTCAAAGCCTTTTTCAATTAATTTTTTTGAAAATAACGTTGTTGTTGGCACGTTCAAATGGTTACTTAATAAGAACTCTGGATCAGCAAAAACTTCTCTTGGTGTGCCCGATTTAATAATCGTTCCTTTTGACATGATAATAGCGTGATTCGCATAATTTGCCACATCATCCATCTGATGCGTTACGAGAATAATCGTCAAATTTTGTTCACGATGAAGTTCTTCGAACATTGCCATCATATCAACGCGACCTTTAGGATCTAATCCTGCTGTGGGTTCGTCTAAAACCAAGATTTTAGGTTCCATAGCCAGAATTCCAGCGATTGCTACGCGACGCATTTGACCACCAGAGAGGTCAAATGGTGATTGCTGATAGATATTCTCTGGTAATCCAACTAACTTCAACATTTTTGTCGCTATTTTCTCAGCTTCTTCATCTGTTTTACCAAAGTTTTTTGGCGCAAATGCCACATCTTTAATAACCGTTTCTTCAAACAATTGTGCTTCTGGAAATTGAAAAACGATGCCAACTTGTTTTCGTAAATCGTTTAACGTTTTATTGGCCGTTTCTGGTGTAATGATTTGATTCCCAATTGTAATTTTACCTTCAGTTGGTTTTAATAGGCCATTTAAATGTTGCAATAGGGTCGATTTACCAGAACCTGTATGTCCAACAATTGCTGTAAATGAGCCGTCCTCAATTTCAAGATTGATATTATGTAGCGCCCGACTTTCAAAAGGTGTCCCTTTTTGGTAGGTAAAGGCTACTTCGTTGAATTTAATTGCCATAACCAATCTACCATACCTTCCTCTGTCATATAGTCGTCCGGAATGTCAAAATGACGTTTTTTAAGCGCGACTTTTAAGCGTTCTGGATATGGAATATCTAATCCCATATCTACTAATTGTTCACCAAGTGCAAAAATTTCAGCAGGTGTGCCTTCTTTTACCAGCTCGCCTTTGTCCATAACCATAATTTTGTCAGCACTTGCCGCTTCATTAATATCATGCGTGATTGAAATAATTGTTAGCCCACGTTCTTCTTTGAGTTGATGTATTAGGCTCAAAACTTCGTCACGACCTTCTGGATCCAACATGCTAGTTGATTCATCCAAGATGATAACTTCTGGCCTTAGAGCGACAATTCCAGCGATTGCGACACGTTGTTTCTGTCCCCCAGATAGTCTAGCAGGTTCCTTGGCCGCAAACTCCCACATATCTACACGTTCAAGCGCGTCTCTGACTCGTTCTTGCATTTCTTTACGTTCTATTCCATTGTTTTCAAGTCCAAATGCAACGTCATCTTCAACAGTTGCTCCCACAAACTGGTTATCTGGGTTTTGAAAAACGATGCCAATCTTACGACGAATATCCCAGACCGTTTCTGGTGATAAAATAAGGCCATCTACTGTGATTTCACCTGATTGAGGTGCTAGCAAGCCATTAATATTTTTAGATAATGTACTTTTCCCACTACCGTTATGACCAATAATTGCAACCCAGTCACCTTTTTCAATCGTAAAGGACACATCTTTAAGTGCCATTTCACTCATTTCTTTTTGTGCTTCATATTGATAATTTAAATGATCAACTTTAATTAATTCAGTCATTGTTACTGTCCTCACAATTCACAAGATAACTTACGTTTTGCATTATATCACAGGCCAAAATGAACTCAGTGTATTTATACTTTTACTCTTTATAGTTGTCCTATCTATACAACATACATCTAAAATGCATTTTTTGTACTTTTAAGCTCTTAATTAACAATAAACAGCCATTTAGTCACACCTTTTTATATTGCGCTAAGAACTGCATTTTAAGCTAAATTTCTCTCACCATTTGATAATTAACTAGATTTTGTTGATGTCGATAATTATCTTATCTTTTTATAATTTTAAACCCATAATGTTCAAAAAAAGAGACAGCAGTTATTGAAGCCTCTACCGTTTGTACATTTATTTGTAATTCATTCCTTTGGTAATTTGTTAATTCTGTTAAAATAAGCGCTCCGATATGCTGTCGAATCATAGAACTCTCTACGTACAGCATATCAATATGTCCTGTTACTTCAAGGTTACCAAATCCTATGACCTTTAAATCTTTGATGGCAAGTAGCGTAAATGATTCACTTAATCGTTTATGCCATGCACTCAGATCTGGATTATTCTGCACCCACTCATTAATTTCTAGTTGTGAATAATCTTGTCGGTTAATCTCTTGAATTGTTTGGTTGAATAATGTCGTTATTTCCGATAAATATTTACTATCATAACGGTAAAGTTGTATTGAACTTTGTGCCATCACATTACCCCCTAAACAGATTAAGAATACTATTATCATACTAGGTTTTAGCACATAAAAAAAGGGTTCTGAACACATTATTAAAATGTGTTCAGAACCCTTTTTTCAGACCTCATTAGACAATAAAAAATCACTATGAAGGATGACCGGCAAATCACAAATGTGAAGAACCTTCAAACTAGACTAAGATTACTCCATCATCATAACGTTTGTTTTTAATCATCAATCAAAGTGAAAAATTATCTGTTAACGAATTATACTAATTCAATAATAACCATTTGTGCGGCATCGCCACGACGAGGCATTGTTTTCATAGTTCTAGTGTATCCACCATTACGTTCAGCGTAACGAGGAGCTACATCAGAAAATAATTTTTGTAATGCTGATTGAACAGTGACATCGTCACCATCTTCTTTCACGTCAGCAACTGTGTTTCTTACGAAAGCAGCAGCACGACGACGTGAAGCTAAATCACCACGTTTACCTAAAGAAATCATTTTATCGGCAGATTTGCGTACTTCTTTAGCGCGAGCTTCAGTAGTCACAATTCGTTCGTTGATAATAAGACTTGTTGTTAAATCACGTAACATTGCTTTACGTTGAGAACTTGTACGTCCTAATTTGCGGTAACTCATGAATAGTTTCCCTCCCTCTATATAATATTAGTCATCATGACGTAATGATAAATCAAGCGCAGCTAATTTAGCTTTAACTTCTTCCAATGATTTACGGCCCAAGTTACGGACTTTCATCATGTCAGCTTCGGATTTATTCGTTAATTCTTGAACCGTGTTGATTCCAGCACGTTTCAAACAATTGTATGAACGAACTGATAAATCAAGTTCTTCAATCGTCATTTCGAGCATTTTTTCTTTATGTGTTTCTTCTTTTTCAACCATAATTTCAGCATTTTTAGCTTCATCGGTTAAATCAACAAATAAAGTCAAATGCTCAGTTAAAATTTTAGCCGACAAACTAATGGCTTCGCTTGGTGTAATTGAACCATTAGTCCAAACATCAAGTGTCAATTTGTCATAATCATCTTTTTGACCAACACGTGTTTTTTCTACTTGGTAGTTCACACGTTCGATTGGGGTATAAATGGAGTCAATTGGTAATACGCCAATTGGCATATCTTCCGCTTTGTTTTGATCAGCAGATACGTATCCACGACCATTGCTAGCGTTCATGCGAACATGAAAAGATGCACCTTCTGCGACTGTACAAATGTACAAGTCGGGATTTAATACTTCAACATCACTGTTTACAATGATGTCACCGGCAGTAACCTCTGCGGGACCTTTCACATCAATTTCGATGGATTGGTCTTCATCAGCAGCTAACTTCAAAGCAACTTTCTTAATATTCAAGATAATTTGAGTAACATCTTCCAATACGCCTTCAATAGTTGAAAACTCATGTAAAACACCATCAATTTGAATATTAGTAATAGATGCGCCTGGTAAGGAAGATAATAGAATCCGACGAAGTGAATTACCTAATGTCGTACCATAACCGCGTTCAAGTGGTTCTACAACAAATTTACCATAGTTAGGACTTTCATCTATCTTATGAATATTTGGTTTTTCAAATTCAATCATTCTTATCTTTACCCCTTTCAAAACGTAACGTGTAATCTAGTGAAAACATTATGAAGTTCAACTCCGTAATGAATATTAATCCACGTTAAACACGACGGCGTTTTGGAGGACGACATCCATTATGAGGCACTGGAGTAACATCGCGAATTGCTGTTACTTCAAGACCAGTAGTTTGTAAAGCACGGATTGCGGCTTCACGGCCAGAACCAGGTCCTTTAACTGCTACTTCAACAGTCTTCATACCATTTTCCATTGAGCCTTTAGCTGCAGCTTCTGCTGCCATTTGTGCTGCGAATGGTGTAGATTTACGACTACCTCTAAAACCTAATGCACCAGCTGATGACCATGCAACAGCGTTACCGTTAACATCAGTAATCATAACAAGTGTATTGTTAAAAGTAGAATGAATATGTGCAACACCGGCTTCAATATGTTTTTTAACACGGCGTTTGCGAGAAACTTTCTTAGTTGCCATAAATAGTATTACCTCCTTAATCTAGTAATTATTTCTTGCGGCCTGCAATTGATGTAGCTGGGCCTTTACGTGTACGAGCGTTGTTTTTCGTGTTTTGTCCACGAACTGGTAAACCACGACGATGACGCATGCCTCGGTACGTTCCAATTTCTTGGAGACGTTTAATGTTTAAACTGATTTCGCGACGTAAGTCACCTTCAATTTTAAATTGATCAACAACTTTACGGATTGCATCCTCTTGGTCAGTTGTTAAATCACGAGTTCTAATATCTTCTGATACTTCTGCTTCTACCAAGATCTTAGCAGCAGTTGTATTACCGATTCCATAAATGTAAGTTAATGCTACCACGATTCTTTTATCACGTGGAATATCAATACCTGCAATACGAGCCATAACAATTACACCTCCTAATTTTTATTATCCTTGACGTTGTTTATGTTTTGGATTTGCGCTACAAATGATCATAACTCGACCTTTGCGCTTGATAACTTTACAATGTTCACACATTGGTTTTACTGATGGTCTTACTTTCATTGAATTATACCTCCTAAAAGTTTTTGAAGTACAATCTATTTAAAGCGATAAGTAATACGACCCTTACTTAAATCGTAAGGAGACATTTCAACCGTCACTTTATCACCAGGTAAAATACGAATATAATTCTTACGAATTTTACCAGAGACATGAGCTAAAATTTCATGATCATTTTCAAGTACAACTCGAAAAGTCGCATTGGGTAACGTTTCACGGACCGTACCCTCAATCTCAATTACTTCTTCTTTCGCCACGTAAATGTACCTCCTTAAAATCGTGTTTTAACTTTACATGTAAAAATGGCGAGAATTAGACACTCTCACCCGTTCTTATCAGGATATTATTACAAATATCCTCCTGAAAAGATAAACCGGAATTATTCTATCATACCGCTATCTCAGATGCAAGTTAGCCACTCCGGCACAATTACTTTGCAGCGGAATACTCAGATTACTTGAGATTGTTTAAAATCGTTTCAATATCTGCAAATACATCTTCAATATCGCGGTTACCATCTACTGTATACAATAGATGACGTTGTTCGTAAAAATCTAATAACGGTGTATTCATTTTGATGTTAACTTCTAAACGATTTTTAACCGTTTCAAGTTTGTCATCTTCACGTTGATAAAATTCATGTTGCCCACAGCGATCACATGTTCCTTCAACCTTTGTGGGGTTGAAGATTTTGTGATATGTAGCTCCACAATTACGACAAATGTAACGACCAGTTAAACGTTCGATTAGAGATTCAGGATCAACATGAATGTCAATGACTGCGTTAAGAGGTTTTCCAAGGTCCTTACCGATTTCGTCCAAGGCAACAGCTTGTGCCATATTTCTTGGAAACCCATCAAGCATGTAGCCATCTTGAATATCATCTTCAGCTAATCGTTCTTTGACAATGCCATTTGTGACTTCATCAGGAACAAGGTCACCACGATCGATATACTTTTTAGCTTCAAGTCCCATTGGTGTTTCATTTTTCATTGCTGCACGGAAGATGTCTCCCGTAGAGATATGAGCGATGTGGAAAGCGTCGACAATCTTTTCAGCTTGTGTTCCCTTACCTGCACCAGGTAAACCCATTAACATCAGGTTCATTTTAGTCATGAATATCCTCCTAATATGAGAAATGGTTAGGCATCAGCCTAACCTAATTCTCAGTTTAAAATTTGTTTTTTATCGATTATCTAATGAATCCGACGTACTTACGTTTCATCATCATACCCTCTAATTGACGAATAGTTTCAAGAGCAACCCCAACGACAATCAACAGACTAGTACCACCCAAACCAACTGATTCATCTAATCCGAACAAACTTGATGCTAATAATGGAATTAAAGCAACAAATCCTAAGAATAATGAACCAACAGTACTTAAACGCATTAATAATTTTGAAACATATTTTTCTGTTGCTTTACCAGGCCAAACACTTGGAATATAACTTCCTTGTTTTTGTAAATTCTCTGAGAGTTTCTCAGGATTTACCTGTACGAAAGCGTAGAAGAATGTGAACAAGACAATCAATACGGTATATAGGATGGCTCCGTATGTTGTTTGCATGTTGAAAACTTGACTTAATACTTTATACCAAGTCGTGTCCCCTTGTGAGCTTTGGAATGCCAAAAGCACAGTTTGGGGTGTTGCAATGAACGAACTCGCAAAAATAACGGGGATAACACCCGCAACGTTTACCTTAAGTGGCAGATATGAACTATCTGTCGCACCAGCAACACGTCTTGTGTATTGAATTGGAATCTTATAGTTAGCTTGTTGAACATATGTTACAAAAGTTACGATTGCAAAAATAATAACGAGCAAGATAACTATGAACAAGATGCCCCCCCAAAGATCACCTTTATCAGCTTGGAAAATTTGTTCATTGAAAATCTGTTTAATACCACCTGGAATACGAGAAACGATACCTGCCATGATTAACATGGAAACACCATTCCCAATACCACGTTCAGTAATCATATCACCTAACCAAGTCGTAAACATTGTTCCGGCTGTTAAAATAACGCCCAAAACAACATATGTTTGCGTACTTGGATTGTTAACCAAACCTAAACTACTTAATGAGTCTAACCCTGCGGTGATACCTACAGATTGAACAAATGCTAAGACAATTGTTAGGTAACGTGTAGCTTGATTCAATTTACGACGACCAACTTCACCTTGCTTACTCCATTCTACAAAACGAGGAACAATGTCCATTTGTAGTAATTGAATAACAATTTGAGCTGTAATGTAGGGTGAAACCCCCATTGCGAAAATTGAGTAATTAGTTAATCCACCACCACTAAAAGTGTTAAGAAGACTAACTAAGTTACTACTTGTTGCACTAGCAATTGCAGCATGGTTAATTCCAGGAACTGTTATAAAAGTACCTAAGCGAAAGACAATTAAAACGCATAAAGTGAAAAAAATCTTTTGACGGATTTCTTTCACAGCTAATGCATTTTTCATCACTTTAAGCATTAGATCACCTCTGTTTGACCACCGGCAGCTTCAATAGCTTCTTTAGCAGCAGCTGAGAATTTACCTGCTTTAACAGATAATTTCTTGTTAAGTTCGCCGGAAGCTAAAATTTTAATTCCTGATTTTTCGTTCTTAACAATACCTGATTCAACAAGTAATGCTGGTGTTACTTCAGCACCGTTTTCGAATTTGTTTAAGCTATCTAAATTGACAACTGCATATTCTTTACGGTTGAAGTTATTAAATCCACGTTTTGGCATACGACGGAATAAAGGCATTTGTCCACCTTCAAAACCTAAACGTACTTTACTACGGGCTTTTTGGCCTTTTTGACCACGTCCAGAAGTTTTACCATTACCTGAAGATGTTCCACGTCCGACACGGTTACGTACTGAGCGAGAACCTTCACTTGGTTTTAATTCATGTAATTTCATAGGGTTGGCACCTCCTTATTTTAAACTGCAAACAAGATGTTGATGTTATTTAACTTCTTCAACGTCCACTAAATGAGAAATCTTGGCGATAACGCCTCGTGTTACTGCGTCATTAGGACGAATAACAGAGCTGCTAATACGGTGTAAACCGAAAGCTTTAACGATTTCGCGTTGATTTTGAGGACGTCCGATGACACTGCGTTTTAATGTAATTTTTAAATCTGTCATGTTTTAGTCCTCCTAGTCAGCTAAGTGTTGAATAGAAACGCCACGTAATGCAGCAACTTCTTCAGCACTCTTCATTTTCTTTAAACCATCCATTGTTGCGCGAACAACGTTGATTGGTGTATTTGAGCCTAATGATTTACTTGTTACATCTGCTACTCCAGCAAGTTCCATAACGGCACGAACTGAACCACCAGCGGCAACTCCAGAACCTTCAACAGCTGGTTTAAGCATAATGCGTCCACCACTGTATTGACCGAGAACTTCGTGAGGAAGTGTCGTACCGACCATAGGTACTTCAATCAAGTTCTTTTTAGCATCTTCAACTGCTTTACGGATTGCTTCAGGAACTTCTTGAGCTTTACCTGTACCGAAGCCTACATGACCATTGTGATCACCGACAATAACTAATGCAGCAAAACGTAGACGACGTCCACCTTTTACAACTTTAGTAACACGGTTAATCGCAACAACACGATCTTCTAAATCTAAATGAGTTGGATCAATGAAAGTCATAAACTATTTCCTCCCTTTCTTAGAATTCTAATCCATTTTCACGAGCTGCTTCAGCTAAAGCAGCAACGCGTCCATGGTATAAGTATCCGCCACGATCAAAAACAACAGCTTTGATACCTTTGTCATTAGCACGTTTAGCAACTAATGCGCCAACAGCAGTAGCTTTTGCTACTTTACTGTCGCCAGTTACTTCACTATCAATTGTTGAGGCACTTGCTAGCGTTACACCCGCTACGTCATCAATTACTTGAGCGTAGATGTGGTTATTAGAACGGAATACGTTTAAGCGTGGGCACTCTGCAGTTCCAGAAATCTTGCCACGAACACGTAAATGACGTTTTGAACGTGTTTTATTTCTATCTGGTTTTGTAATCACAATTTTCACCTCTTGATTTTATTCAAAAACAAAGTAAGCAATGCTAAGCAGCATTATTTACCTGTTTTACCTTCTTTACGACGAACATATTCGCCAACGTAACGAATTCCTTTACCTTTATAAGGTTCTGGAGGACGAACGGCACGAATTTCTGCGGCAAGATCGCCAACTTCTTGTTTACTGATACCTGAAATAATAATACTTGTATTTGCAGGAACTTCAACAGTTAAGTTTTCGCGTTCTTCAAAATCCACTGGATGTGAATAACCAACATTTAATACTAATTTTTTCCCTTGTAATTGTGCACGATAACCAACACCAATCAACTCAAGTTCTTTTTTGAAACCTTCTGTAACACCAAGAACCATGTTGTTTACGTTGGCACGCATTGTACCATGTAAGGCACGAGTGCTTTTATCGTCACTTTCACGAGTAAATTTAACTGAAAGACCTTCAACATGCATTGTAATAGCACTAGAGAACTTACGAGTTAATTCACCTTTGGGGCCTTTTACTGTAACCATTTGACCTTCTTGTGTAACTTCTACACCAGCAGGAAGAACGATTTCTTTATAACCTATACGACTCACGCGAGTGACACCTCCTTACGAATTAATTGATTACCAGATGTATGCTAAGACTTCGCCACCAATTTGTTTGGCGCGTGCATCTTTATCTGTCATCACACCTTCTGATGTTGAGATAACTGCGATTCCTAAACCATTTAATACTTTAGGAACTGCATCAGCTTGAACGTACGTACGTAATCCTGGTTTTGAGATACGTTTAATACCAGAGATTACACGTTCGTTGTCTTTTCCAAATTTTAAAAATACACGGATAATACCTTGTTTGTCATCATCGATGTATTCGATATCACGTACGAAACCTTCATTTTTAAGGATTTCAGCGATATCACGTTTGATTTTTGAAGCAGGCACTTCTAAAGACTCATGCCGTACCATGTTTGCATTACGGATACGAGTTAAAAAGTCTGCGATCGGATCAGTCATGACCATTGAGTTTACCCTCCTTTAACTTGTCTTTTAGATTTACCAGCTAGCTTTTTTCATACCAGGAATTTGGCCTTTGTGAGCAAGGTCACGAAGACAAATACGGCATAATTTAAATTTACGATAAACAGAATGTGGGCGACCACAACGTTCGCAACGTGTATAAGCTTGTGTAGAGAATTTTGCTGGACGTTTGTTCTTTGCAATTAATGATTTTTTAGCCAAAGCTTTGTAACCTCCTTATTATTTAGAAAACGGCATACCTAATTGTGTGAGTAATTCTTTTGATTCCTCATCAGTATTAGCAGTTGTAACAATAACGATATCCATTCCACGAACTTTATCCACATCATCAAAATCGATTTCTGGGAAAATTAATTGTTCGCGAACACCTAAAGTATAGTTACCACGGCCATCAAAGGCTTTTTTGCTAACGCCACGGAAATCACGCACACGAGGTAATGAAACTGAAACTAATTTATCTAAGAAATCGTACATGCGTTCGCCACGTAAAGTAACTTTAGCACCGATTGGCATACCTTCACGTAAACGGAAGCCAGCAATTGATTTTTTAGCTTTTGTAACCAAAGGTTTTTGACCAGCGATTAAAGCTAATTCTTCAACAGCTTTATCTAAATTTTTAGCATTAGTAACAGCATCACCAACACCCATGTTGATAACAATTTTATCAACTTGAGGTGTTTGCATAATTGATGTGTAGTTAAATTTTTCCATCATAGATGGTGTAATTTCATTAGTGAACTTTTCTTTTAAACGGTTAGTCATGAAGAAAGTGTCCTCCTTTCAGTAGGTCTATTTAACAGTTTCACCTGATTTTTTAGAAACTCTAACTTTCTTGCCGTCTACAACTTTGAAGCCAACACGAGTTGGTTCGTTTGTAGATGGGTCGATAAGCATCACGTTTGAAACGTGAATTGGTGCTTCTATATCCACGATGCCACCTTGTGGATTCGAGTTACTAGGTTTTTGATGTTTTTTTGCAATATTCATGCCTTCAACAATCACACGGTCATCTTTAAGGAAAACTTTAGTAACAGTACCTTGTTTACCTTTATCTTTACCTGCAATTAATTGAACTTTATCACCAGTTTTGACGAACATTTAGCGCACCTCCTTGTTTTCCGATGGATTTCTTATAATACTTCGGGTGCTAAAGAAACAATCTTCATGAAATTGTTATCACGTAATTCACGTGCAACAGGTCCAAAGATACGTGTACCTTTAGGGCTTTTATCATCTTGGATGATAACGGCAGCATTTTCATCAAATTTGATGTATGAACCGTCAGCGCGATGAGCACCTGATTTTGTACGTACGATTACAGCTTTAACAACTTCACCTTTTTTGACAACACCACCTGGTGTTGCATGTTTAACAGTAGCAACAATAACGTCACCGATATTAGCAGTTTTACGCTTTGATCCACCTAAAACTTTAATAGTTAAGATTTCTTTTGCGCCTGAATTGTCGGCAATTTTTAAACGACTTTCTGTTTGTATCACAGTAAGTGTCCTCCTTTCGATAGCAAATTAGAAATACGAATGGCAATTATGCTTAAGCAATAACTGCTTTTTCAACGATATCTAATAAACGGAATCTCTTAGTTGCTGACAACGGACGAGTTTCCATAATTTGAACGATATCGCCGATTTTTGCTTCGTTATTTTCATCATGTGCATAGAATTTTTTAGAATAAGTCACACGTTTACCGTAGGTTTTGTGTGTCTTGTATGTTTCGATAAGAACACTAATCGTTTTATCCATTTTGTCGGATACAACGCGTCCTTGATAGACTTTACGTTGGTTACGAGTTTCACTCATGCGTAAATGGCCTCCCTTTCGTAATCTACTTGTTTAATTCTTGTTGGCGTAATGCCGTTTTAATACGAGCAATTGTTTTACGTACTTCACTTAAGCGTGCGGTATTTTCTAATTGACCGGTAGCTAATTGGAAGCGTAAGTTAAACAATTCATCTTTAAATTCTTGTTCTTTGGTAATCATTTCAGCAGTGGTTAATTCATTAATTTCCTTAGCCTTCATGTGATTCGCCACCTACTTCCTCACGTTTTACAATTTTAGTTCTCACTGGAAGTTTGTTTGATGCTAAGCGTAAAGCTTCGCGAGCAACTTCTTCGGGAACACCGGCAACTTCAAACATGATCTTTCCACGTTTAACTGGAGCTACCCATCCTTCAGGAGCACCTTTACCAGAACCCATTCGAACACCAATTGCTTTTGCAGTATATGATTTATGAGGGAAAATTTTAATCCATACTTTCCCACCACGTTTCATATGACGGTTAATAGCGACACGAGAAGCTTCGATTTGACGGTTAGTGATCCATGATGATTCAAGAGCCTGTAAACCGAATTCTCCAAAAGCGACTTCTTTGCCACCTTTAGCTTCCCCACGCATTTTACCACGGAATTCACGACGGAATTTTGTACGTTTAGGTACTAACATAGGTTATTTCCCTCCTTTCACAGCGTTTTTCTTAGCTGGTAAGATTTCACCACGGTAGATCCAGACTTTAACGCCTAATTTACCGTAAGTAGTCATTGCTTCAACCCAAGCGTAGTCAATATCTGCTCTTAAGGTATGTAATGGAACTGTACCATCTGAGTAGCTTTCAACACGAGACATATCAGCTCCGTTAAGACGGCCAGCAACTTGAACTTTGATACCTTTAGCACCAGAGCGCATTGTACGTTGCATAGCTTGTTTAACAGCACGACGGAATGCGACACGGTTTTCTAATTGTTCCGCAACGTTTTCGCCGACTAATTGAGCATCTAAATCAGGACGTTTGATTTCAACAATGTTGATATGCACACGTTTACCTGTTAAATCATTTAATTCTTTACGAAGTTTTTCAACTTCAGCTCCACCTTTACCGATAACCATACCAGGTTTAGCAGTATGGATTGAAACGTTAACACGTTTTGCAGCGCGTTCGATTTCAACGATAGAGACAGAAGCGTCGGTTAATTTTTCTTGAATGTATTTACGGATGTGTAAATCTTCATGAAGGTAGTTTGCAAAATCTTTTTCTGCATACCATTTTGAATCCCAATCACGAATGATACCTACACGTAATCCCGTTGGATTTATTTTTTGACCCACGCGTTATCCCTCCTTATTTTGTAGTTTCAGATACAACTACTGTAATGTGACTCGTACGTTTGTTAATTGGTGAAGCTGATCCTTTAGCACGAGGACGGAAACGTTTTAAAGTTGGTCCTTCGTTAGCAAAAATATCAGTAATAACTAAGTTTTCACCATCTAAATCAAAATTATTTTCTGCATTAGCTACAGCAGAAAGTAAAACTTTTTCAATGATTGGGCTTCCGGCTCTGGGAGTAAATCTCAAAATACCGATAGCTTCAGCAACACTTTTACCTCTGATAAGATCGATTACCAAGCGAGCTTTACGCGCTGGAATACGAACAGTTTTGGCGGTTGCTTTTGCTGATGTTACTTGTTCAGCCATGTGTATAACCTCCTTTATTTAACTGTAGTTTTCTTATCGTCAGATCCGTGACCACGGAAAGTACGTGTTGGAACAAATTCACCCAACTTATGACCAACCATATCTTCTTGCATAAAAACTGGAACGTGTTTACGTCCATCATATACAGCGATAGTTAGACCAATGAAGTTAGGGAAGATTGTTGAACGACGTGACCATGTTTTGATAACTGTTTTCTTTTCTTGATCAGTTTGTGCTTCGACCTTTTTCATCAAATGTTCATCGACGAATGGTCCTTTTTTTAGACTACGACTCAATGTGAATCCTCCTTCCGGAATATAGCTTAAGCAACAAGTAAATTATTTCTTGTTGCGTCCACGTACGATAAATTTGTCTGATTGGTTTTTCTTTGAACGTGTTTTGTAACCCATCGTCTTTTGACCCCAAGGAGACATAGGTGATGGACGACCAATTGGAGCTTTACCTTCACCACCACCATGAGGATGATCGTTAGGATTCATAACTGATCCACGAACTGTAGGACGTTTACCAGCCCAACGAGCACGACCAGCTTTACCAATTTTGATTAATTCATGTTGTTCGTTACCAACAGCACCGATAGATGCGCGACATGTTGATAAGATCATGCGAACTTCGCCTGATGTCAAACGAACAAGGACGTATTTACCTTCTTTACCAAGTAATTGTGCAGAAGCACCGGCTGAACGAGCAAGTTGTCCACCCTTACCTGGTTTTAATTCGACATTATGAATAATTGTACCAACTGGGATATCTTGAAGAGCTAATGCGTTACCAACCTTGATATCTGCTTCTTTACCAGATTGAACCATCATGCCAACTTCTAATCCTTTAGGAGCAATGATGTATGATTTGATACCATCAGTATATTGTAATAATGCAATATTAGCTGAACGGTTTGGATCATATTCAATTGCTTTAACAGTTGCTGTTACATTGTCTTTAACACGCTTGAAATCGATCAAACGGTATTGACGTTTATGACCACCACCACGGTGACGAACAGTAATGCGACCATAGTTATTACGGCCGGCAGTTCTGCTTTTTGATTCTAGTAATGATTTTTCAGGAGTTGATTTAGTAATTTCTGAGAAATCAGAACCAGTCATATTACGACGACCGTTAGTGGTTGGTTTGAATTTTTTAATTCCCACGTTGTTTTCCTCCTAGTTTACAAAATTTTAGATTATTCTTCGAATAATTGGATTTCTTTTGAGTCGGCAGTTAAAGTAACAATTGCTTTACGGCGTTTTTTAGTATAACCAGCATAGCGACCTTGACGTTTTAACTTACCTTTAACATTCATGATATTTACTTTTACAACTTTAACGCCAAAAATATCTTCAATAGCTTTTTTGACTTCAATTTTAGTTGCACGAGTATCAACGTCGAATGTGTAAACTTTGTTAGCCATTCTATCCATTGCTGCTTCGGTGATGACTGGGCGTAAGATAATATCTCTTGATTCCATTATGAAAGAGCCTCCTCTACTTGAGAAAGAGCTGCTTGAGTCATGACTAATTTATCATTGTTGATAACGTCAAGAACGTTAACACCTTTAGCTTCTACTACTGTAACATTTTGTAAGTTACGAGCTGCTAAAGCAACGAAATCATTGCCAGGTTCAAGAACTATTAATACTTTTTTGTTGATATCTAAGTTACTTAAAACTTCTTTGAAAGTTTTTGTCTTTGGTTGTTCGAAGCTAAGTGCATCGACCATAACCACGCTGTTATCCAATACTTTTTGTGAAAGTACTGATTTAAGAGCTAAACGGCGAACTTTTTTAGGTAATTTGTAACTGTATGAACGAGGAGTAGGGCCAAATACGACACCACCACCACGCCATTGTGGGCTACGGATAGATCCTTGACGAGCACGACCTGTACCTTTTTGGCGCCATGGTTTTCTACCACCACCTGAAACTGCACTTTTGTTTTTAACTGAATGAGTTCCTTGACGTAATGATGCACGTTGCATGATTACGGCGTCAAAAATGACATTGTCGTTAGGTTCGATTCCAAAAATAGCGTCGTTTAATTCAACTTCACCATTTTTAGTACCATCTTGTTTTAATAATGCGACTGTTGGCATTTTGAAATTCCTCCTTCCTGTTATTTAGCGTCTTTTGTGACGTTTTTAATTGTAACTAATGTTTTGTTTGCGCCTGGTACGTTACCTTTAATCAAGATAACATTACTATCAACGTCAACACGAATAATTTCCAAGTTTTGGACAGTTACGCGTTTGCCACCCATGCGACCTGGTAATCTCTTACCTTTGAATACACGGTTAATAACGGCACCCATTGAACCAGGACGACGATGATAACGAGAACCATGAGTCATAGGACCTCGTGATTGTCCCCAACGTTTGATATTTCCTTGGAAACCATGTCCCTTAGACGTACCCGTAACGTTAACGATATCGCCAGCTGAGAATGTATCAACTTTAATTTCGTCACCTACGTTATATTCTCCAAGCTCAACATCGTTAATTTCACGAACGAAGCGCTTAGGAGTAGTATTTGCTTTTGCTGCATGACCTTTAGCAGGTTTGTTTGTTAATACTTCGCGCATGTCTTGGTAACCTAATTGAATTGCTTCGTAACCATCGTTTTCAATTGTTTTCAATTGTAAAACAACGTTTGGCGTAGATTCAATCACTGTAACTGGTACCAATTCACCATTTTCAGTAAAAACTTGTGTCATACCTACTTTTTTTCCTAAGATTCCTTTTGTAGTCATGAGTACACCTCCAATATGTTTGTATTTTTATTTTTGTAACTCTGTTTTATAATTTGATTTCAATATCAACGCCACTAGGTAAGTCAAGTTTCATCAATGAATCAACTGTCTTAGGTGTTGGGTTAACGATATCAATCAAACGTTTATGTGTAAGCATTTCGAATTGTTCACGTGAATCTTTATGCTTATGTGGTGAACGTAAAACTGTGTATAATGTACGTTCTGTTGGCAATGGAATTGGTCCAGAAATTGTTGCCCCTGTTCTTTTTGCAGTTTCAACAATCTTGTCAGCAGATTGGTCTAAAATACGGTGTTCGTAAGCTTTTAAGCGAATACGAATTTTTTGTTTTGCCATTTTGTTCCCTCCTTCGTCTATTTTAAAAATAAGACTAGCTCCGTGTAAGTGACCGACACACCTTGCGTGGCAAAGCTGCCGGGCGTGTCGCAATCTTTCACATCTTAGCTCATTCTATGAAACCCTATCGCAGGGCGTAATACGCCATCTGTTTTTGGGTACTTATCTATACTACTAGAGATAAAGCCTTATGGCAAGTGCTTTCTTATTTTTTTTCAAAGTTTCTCATTATATAATCATAATTAACATTTTTAAAACTTTTTTTATTTTCCAAATGTTATTTTACCACAAAAAAAGAAGCTATCAACAAGTGATAACTTCTTTTATAATTCAGACCAACTAATTAATCAGTAGCTGTTCCGTTTTTCTTCATAATTTCTTCTTGGATTGATTTTGGTACAGCTTCGTAATGATCAAATGTCATTGTGAATGTACCACGTCCTTGTGTAGAAGAACGTAAAGTAGTTGCGTAACCGAACATACCTGAAAGAGGAACCATTGCGTTAACAACTTGTGCATTTCCGCGAGCTTCCATACCTTCAACACGTCCACGACGAGCAGTTACATGTCCCATAACATCACCTAAGTAATCTTCAGGAGCGACAACTTCAACTTTCATCATTGGTTCAAGAATAACAGCACCAGCACTCTTAGCAGCTTTTCTCAATGCCATTGAGGCAGCTACCTTAAATGCTGATTCGTTAGAATCGACATCATGATATGATCCATCATATAACTTAGCTTTAACATCAATAAGTGGGTAGCCTGCAAGAACACCATTTTGCATAGCTTCTCTCAAACCTTGTTCAACTGAAGGAATATATTCACGAGGAACAACCCCACCGACGATAGCGTCTTCGAATGCGAAACCGCCACCCTCTTCATTAGGTGAGAATTCAACTGTAACATCACCATATTGACCTTTACCACCAGATTGACGAACGAATTTACCTTGTGCAGAAACAGTTTTTGTAAATGTTTCACGGTAGGCAACTTGTGGTTCACCAACAGTAGCTTCAACGTTAAATTCACGTCTCATACGATCAACGATGATATCCAAATGCAATTCACCCATCCCAGCGATTAAAGTTTCACCAGTTTCAGGGTTAGTTTCAGCCTTGAATGAAGGATCTTCTTCTGCTAGTTTTTGTAAACCGATATCCATCTTATCTTGATCAGCTTTTGTTTTTGGTTCGATAGATACTTGGATAACTGGTTCAGGGAATTCCATTGATTCAAGGATTAATGGATGTTTTTCATCCGTTAATGAATCACCAGTTGTCGTATTTTTCAAACCAATAGCAGCAGCAATATCACCAGAGAATACTTCAGGAATTTCATTACGGTGATTTGAATGCATTTGAAGGATACGACCAACACGTTCACGCGTGTCTTTAGTAGAGTTCAAGACATAAGAACCAGCTTGTAATGTACCTGAGTAAACACGGAAGAATGTTAAACGACCAACGAAGGGATCCGTTGCAATTTTAAATGCTAAAGCAGCGAAATCTTTGTCATCACCGGCTGTGATTTCAACTTCTTCATCTGTTTTAGGATCTACTGCGTTATAAGGTTTAACATCTAAAGGAGATGGTAAGAAATCATTAACAGCATCCAACATCATTTGAACACCCTTGTTTTTAAATGCTGAACCAGCAAGAACTGGGTACATTTCAAGATTTAATGTTGCTTTACGGATAGCAGCTTTGATTTCATCTTTAGTAATTTCCACACCATCAAGATATTTTTCCATAAGCTTTTCATCAACATCAGCAACGGCTTCAACTAAAGCTTCGCGACGTTTTGTAGCTTCTTCTAAATATTCTTCAGGAACGTCAATACTTTCCCATGTAGCACCTAAATCTTCGTTATCATATAAATCGGCTTTCATTTCGATTAAATCAATAACACCTTCAAAATCATCTTCAGCACCAATTGGCATTTGGATAGGAACAGCATTTACTTGAAGACGATCTTTGATTGTGCCTACTGAGTAATCAAAATTAGCACCCATTTTATCCATCTTATTGATGAAAACGATACGAGGAACTGAATATGTTGTAGCTTGACGCCAAACGTTTTCAGTTTGTGGTTCAACACCAGATTGACCATCTAAAACAACAACGGCTCCATCTAAGACACGAAGTGAACGTTCAACTTCAATAGTGAAATCCACATGTCCTGGAGTATCGATGATATTAATACGATGTTCTTTCCATTCAGCAGTTGTTGCAGCTGATGTGATTGTGATACCACGTTCTTGTTCTTGTTCCATCCAATCCATTTGTGAAGCTCCTTCATGAGTTTCACCAATTTTATGAATTTTACCAGTATAGTATAAAATACGTTCAGTAGTTGTTGTCTTACCAGCATCGATATGAGCAACAATCCCGATATTACGCGTTTTTTCTAGTGGGAATTCGCGTTTATTTGCCATTTTGTAGTATCTCCTTTCGATTCTAAAATAGATTCAAAAAAATGACTACTATATCGATTATCAAAATCATATAATAGCCATTCTTTTATAAAATTACCAGCGGTAATGTGCGAATGCTTTATTAGCGTCAGCCATTTTATGTGTATCTTCACGTTTCTTAACTGATGCACCAGTATTGTTTGCTGCATCCATGATTTCTTTAGCTAAACGTTCTGGCATAGTATGTTCCCCACGTAAACGTGCGTAACTTACTAACCAACGTAAACCTAAAGTTGAACGACGATCAGGGCGAACTTCAATTGGCACTTGGTAGTTAGAACCACCGACACGGCGAGCTTTAACTTCAAGTACAGGCATGATGTTTTTCATAGCTTCATCAAAAACTTCATTAGGTTCGTTTCCTGTTTGTTCTTTAATCATTTCGAATGCATCATACAAGATCTTTGATGCAGTACCACGACGACCATCTAACATTAAACGGTTGATTAAACGTGTTACTAATTTAGAATTGTAAATTGGATCAGGCAATACTTCTCGTTTTGGAGCTGGGCCTTTTCTTGGCATCTAAATAACCTCCTTAGATTCTATTTTTATTAGAATAACTTTATTCTTATTTAGGTCTCTTTGCGCCGTATTTTGAACGACTTTGTTTACGATCAGCAACACCGGCTGTATCAAGAGCACCACGGATAACATGGTAACGTACCCCAGGTAAATCTTTTACACGGCCACCACGAATAAGAACAACACTATGTTCTTGCAAGTTATGTCCAATACCAGGAATGTAAGCTGTAACTTCAAGTAAGTTAGATAAACGCACACGCGCATATTTACGTAAAGCAGAGTTAGGCTTTTTAGGTGTCATTGTTCCGACACGAGTAGCAACCCCACGTTTTTGTGGTGCAGGATTATCTGTTTGAACTTTTTTGTAACTGTTATACCCGAAGTTTAATGCGGGTGCACCAGATTTTGAACCTTTAGAATTACGACCTTTACGAACTAATTGATTAATTGTTGGCATCTAAAGTTTCCTCCTTCCTTATTATAGGTTAATTGTTTTTTAAGTCCACACATCCAGGTGGTTCATTTTTTAATAATAAAAAATAACGTCCTAGACGTCTGTCTTATAATGCGCTGCTGTTATACAGAATCTCAACTATGTAGATGAATTAACTGTTCACAAAAAGCACCTTACACAGAATATCACGGTATTTAATATACGTCAATGGTATTTACACTAAAAAGCGTATTTTTTAATAGGAGGATTTAAATTATGTTAATTAGTTATTTATTTTTACTAGGTGCTTGCCTAGGTTCATTCATCACCTGCATTGCCACACGCTGTGCATTGAATCAGAATCAATTCAACAAAAGATCAATCTGCGACTATTGTGGTACAAAAATACCTTGGTTTGATCTAATTCCTATCTACGCTTATCTTAGATTACACGGACACTGTCGATTCTGCAAGGGAGAATTCCCAGCCTATTCATTTATTTTTGAATGTAGTTTGGCCGCCATGTTGCCCTTATCTTTCACTCAACTATCTCTTTTTGAATTTCTATTACTTATAACGTTCTTATTTTATTTAACTTTTCTATCAGCTATGGATTTCACTAACCGACTGATTTCTGGTCGCTTAACTATCGGTGGTGGAATACTATTCATCCTGTGGCATTATCTGTTATTTGGGTTTCCAGACTCACTAATAGCAATTAGCTTATTCAGTCTGTTTCTATTTGTCTTATGTTTTCAACAAAAGCTCGGCCTTGGCGATTTTATTTTACTGATTATCATTCAACTAACATTTGGTGTTCATTTTTGTTTGATTGCCACTCTTTTTGCTTGTATCAGCTCACTTATCTACTTTTTTACTGTAAAACAGAGTCGATATCAATTTTTCCCATTTGTCCCACATATAACGTTTGGCGTTTATATTACTATTGCGTTATCTTTCTTCATATAAATAAAAAAGCTAAGCAAATTTGCTTAGCTTTTACTTTAATCTTCGATTGCGTCATTCAAATGACCATAATTGAATAGAATATTTAAGATAACAGCCGACAGACTACCGACAACAAGTCCATTACCAAAAATGGTCTGGATTGTTAAGGGTAATGCTTGGAGTAATGCTGGTTGTACTGTTACACCAAGTCCTAAGCTGACCGAAATACCGATAATTAATAAATTACTATTACTACCTTCAACTTCGCGCAACATTTTAATACCTTGTGCACCAACCATACCGAACATAACTAACATAGCACCACCTAAAACGGCTGCTGGAATGACAGTTGCTGCTGCACCAATTTTAGGAAGTAACCCTAAAGCAATTAAAAAGAACGCTGAAAAATAAACAGGTTTCTTCGTTTTAATTCCTGATAGTTGCACAATTCCAACATTTTGTGAAAATGTCGAGTATGGGAACGTATTAAAGATACCACCTAAAACAGCTGCGATACCTTCAGCACGGTACCCTTTTTTTAAATCATCTTTTCTGATTGGACGACCAACGATATCTCCCAGCGCAAAAAATACACCAGTTGATTCAATCATAGTTGTTAACGCTGCTAATATCATAGTCACAATTGATGACCATTCAAATTTAGGGGCAGCAAACATAAAAACATGGGGTAATTGAAACCAATTAGCTTGGCTAACTGGGTCTAATGTTACTTTTCCCATAAATGAGGCAACGACCACACCAACTAAAATACCAATTAAGATACCCACTTGTTGAATGAATCCGCGGCCCCAAATGTTCAAGCCTAAAATAACGGCAATGGTTACACCTGCAACTATTAAGTTAGGGATACTACCAAATGATTTGGCTGTCACATCCCCACCGCCCATGTTGGTAAAGGCAACTGGAATTAACGTTAATCCGATTAACGTAATTAATGATCCTGTCACTACTGGTGGGAAGAATTTTCTAATGTTTGCAAAGAATCCCGAAATTAGAAATATAAAAATACCAGCAGCAATAATTGATCCATACATTGTTCCTAATCCAAAATGTTTTCCTACTGCAGTCAATGGTGCAACGTATTCAATCGCGCACCCAAGTACTACAGGTAAACCAATGCCAGTAAAACGTGTGCGTTTCAATTGTAATAATGTTGCAATCCCACACATGAAAATATCCATCGAAACTAAATAAGTAATTTGTTTTGTACTAAACCCAAGTGCAGCCCCAACTAATAATGGTACCAAAATGTCGCCTGAATACATGGCTAATAAATGCTGTAATCCTAATATTGCTGCTCTAAAATTTGATAAATTAGATTCATCCAAACTACTATTTTCTAATTCCGTGCTATTCTTCATTTGATCCTCCACATTATCTTTCACACTAATAAGTCGGATTTTCTATGGATTTCATGCCTAATACATGCTTGCTTTAACTCACATATAGTCCGGAATTTACGGCTCCGGGTAGAAACTAGCATCCATATCATGACATTATATAGGTGATCAGTATTTTTTATTGTATGACAATATTAACACAGTCTATTTACCCATACAATGGTTTGCGGACGTTATTAAAATGTAAGCGTTAATTGTTCGCTAATAAAGCACAAAAAAAAGAACAACTCTTAAATTAATAAGAATTGTTCTTTTTTAGCTATGACGTTAATCGTTCACGCTAGCTTCTTCTTCTTTCATTCGTTTCTCAATATCTGAGATTGAATAAACATTAGCTGAAATTGAACCTGTTTCTTTTGGTTTAATTTGACGGTAATCTGGCATACCAGTACCGGCAGGAATAATCTTACCAATAATAACATTTTCTTTCAGACCAATTAATGGATCATTCTTACCGCGAATAGCAGCATCCGTAAGAACACGAGTTGTTTCTTGGAATGATGCAGCTGATAAGAAACTGTTTGTTTCTAGAGATGCTTTAGTGATACCAAGTAAGACAGGACGTGAAGTAGCTGGAATGCCACCTTTGATCAATGTCTTATAGTTATCTTCTTTAAGATCCATGATATCCATTAAAGTACCTGGTAATACATTTGTGTCACCGGGATCCATAACGCGAACCTTACGTAACATTTGACGAGACATAACCTCCACATGCTTATCAGAGATTTCTACCCCTTGCATACGATATACTTTTTGAACTTCACGAAGAATATAATTCTCCGTAGAAAGAACATCACGAACTTGAATTAATTGTTTAGGATCAATTGAACCAACTGTTAGTGCTTCACCACGATGAATTTTATCACCTTCGGCAACTTTAAGAACAGCAGTATAAGGTAAACTATATGTTCGTGTATCAGTTTCACCTTTAACTGTTACTTCTTTAGTACGTTCAGCAGGATTTTCTTCAATTGCTTCAATCATACCTGTTACTTCTGTAATTTCAGCACGACCTTTAGGATTACGTGCTTCGAAGATTTCTTGAACACGAGGTAACCCTTGTGTAATATCATCTCCAGCAACCCCACCAGTATGGAAAGTACGCATTGTTAATTGAGTTCCGGGTTCACCGATTGATTGAGCAGCAACAGTACCAACTGCTTCACCAACTTCAACCTGATCACCAGTAGCCATATTACGACCATAACAATGTTCACAAACCCCATGCTTAGTGTTACATGTAAATGCTGAGCGGATAGTTACTTGTTCGATTCCAGCAGCGATAATTGCTTGCGCTTTGCTTTCTTCGATCATTTCGTTTGAAGCGACAATAACTTCACCAGTTTCAGGATTTTTAACGGTCTTCATTGCATAACGACCTAAGATACGGTCATACAATGGTTCGATCATTTCATTTCCTTCTTTAATAGCTGATACATCTAAGCCACGATCAGTGAAACAATCTTTCTCACGAATAATAACATCTTGAGCAACATCAACAAGTCGACGAGTCAAGTATCCAGAATCGGCAGTCTTCAAGGCCGTATCAGTCATACCTTTACGAGCCCCATGAGTTGAAATAAACATTTCCAACACTGACAAACCTTCACGGAAGTTAGAAATAATAGGTAATTCCATTGTTTTACCATTAGGAGCTGCCATCAAACCACGCATACCAGCTAATTGAGTAAAGTTAGAAATATTACCACGGGCTCCAGAATCACTCATCATTTGAATAGGATTTTGTGTGCCCAATGCTTCCATTAGTTTTTGTTGAATATCATCTTTTGCTTGTGTCCAGATAGCAATAACACGTTCATAACGTTCATCTTCTGTAATCAAACCTCGACGGAATTGTTTTGCAACTAAAGCAACTTGTTTATGAGCTTCTTCAATAATTGCAGGTTTTTCCTTTAAGTCAGTTACATCAGAAATACCAACTGTAATACCAGCATGTGTTGATTGATCATAACCTAAGTTTTTAAGACGATCTAACATCTTAGACGTTTCAGTTACTTTAAATCGTTTATAAACTTCAGAAATGATATCACTCAAGAATCCTTTTTTGAAAGGTAAAATAATTTCTTGTGCTTTAATAACATCACCAATATTTTGACCAGGTTCAACAAAATATTTGTCGGCTGTTTTATTAATTAAGTTATCATTCTTAGGTTCATTAATGTAGGCAAATTCATTAGGTAAAATTTCATTAAAGATTGCTTTACCAACAGTTGTTATCATAATGCGTTCTTTTTGCCAATCTGTAAATGGTTTACCTTCAGCAGCTAATGTTGCTGTTTGTAATCCAATACGAGTGTGCAAATGAACGTAACCATTACGGTAAGCCATTACAGCTTCGTTAGCATCTTTAAAGATCATACCTTCGCCTTCGCGGCCAGCTTCTTCCATTGTAAGGTAGTAGTTACCTAAAACCATATCTTGAGAAGGTGTTACAACTGGTTTACCATCTTTAGGTGCCAAGATATGATGAGCAGCTAACATAAGCAAACGAGCTTCTGCTTGTGCTTCATCAGATAAAGGTACATGGATAGCCATTTGATCTCCATCAAAATCAGCATTGTAAGCTTCACAAGCTAAGGGATGAAGACGAATTGCTTTACCATCAACTAAAATTGGTTCGAAAGCTTGAATACCAAGACGATGAAGTGTTGGTGCGCGGTTAAGGAGAACTGGATGTTCAACAATAACTTCTTCTAAAACATCCCAGATATCTTCATCGCGACGATCAAGTTTACGTTTAGCATTTTTAATATTTGAAGCCATTTCACGTTTAACAAGTTCTTTCATCATAAATGGTTTGAATAATTCCAAAGCCATTTCACGAGGAATACCACATTGATTCATTTGTAACGTTGGTCCAACAGCAATAACTGAACGGCCTGAATAATCAACACGTTTTCCAAGTAAATTTTGACGGAAACGTCCTTGTTTACCTTTCAACATATGTGAAAGAGATTTCAATGGTCGGTTACCAGGTCCAGTAACTGGACGGCCACGACGACCATTATCAATCAATGCATCAACAGCTTCTTGTAACATACGTTTTTCATTTTGAACAATAATACCAGGAGCGTTCAAATCTAATAAACGTTTTAGTCGGTTATTTCGGTTAATAACCCGTCTGTATAAATCATTCAAATCAGAAGTGGCAAAACGGCCACCTTCTAATTGAACCATTGGACGTAAGTCAGGTGGAATAATAGGAACAGCATCCATAACCATCCATGCAGGTTCATTTTCAGAAAGTAAGAATGCTTCTAAAATGTCCAAACGACGAACAGCACGTGTTCTCTTTTGGCCAGTAGCATCTTTCAATTCTTCTTTTAATTCTTCAGATTCACCAGCAAGATTAACATCACGTAATAAATGACGAATAGCGTCAGCACCCATTCCAGCTTCGAATTCAGTCCCGTATTCTTCACGTTTTTCACGATATTCACGTTCTGTTAATAACTGTTTCTTTTCAAGAGGTGTGTTACCAGGTTCAGTAACAACGTAAGAAGCAAAGTAGATAACTTCTTCCAAAGCACGAGGACTCATGTCTAAGACAAGACCCATACGACTTGGAATTCCTTTAAAGTACCAGATATGTGTAACTGGTGCAGCTAATTCAATATGACCCATACGTTCGCGACGTACTTTAGAACGAGTAACTTCAACACCACAACGATCACAGACGATACCTTTATAGCGAATACGTTTGTATTTACCACAGGCACATTCCCAATCTTTTGTTGGTCCAAAAATACGTTCATCGAATAGTCCGTCTTTTTCAGGTTTTAATGTACGATAATTGATTGTTTCGGGCTTTTTAACTTCACCATATGACCAGCTTCTAATCTTATCAGAAGATGCTAAGCCAATTTGCATGCTATCAAATTTATTGACATCGATCAAAGGACCGACCTCCCTTTAGTTTTATAGTGTGTTGGATTTCTCAAACTAAGCATTAGCTTCATCCACACAAATTTGAGTTCAGTAACTAAGCCAAAATTATTCTTTGTTCATTTCAGCAGCCATTTTTTCGGCTTCTTCTTTAGCTTTTTTCTCTTTTTGTTCATTAGCTAATTTGCTTAACGCATCCACATTAACGATATCATCATCGTCATCATCCATGTCACGTAATTCAATTTCAGTCTTTTTAGCATCAAGTACTTTCATATCTAATCCTAATGACTGTAATTCTTTAACAAGAACACGGAATGATTCAGGAACACCTGGTTTAGGAATTGGTTCGCCTTTGACAATTGCTTCGTATGTTTTCACACGACCCACAACATCATCAGATTTATACGTTAAAATTTCTTGTAACGTGTAAGCAGCACCATAAGCCTCAAGTGCCCAAACTTCCATTTCACCAAAACGTTGTCCACCAAATTGTGCTTTACCACCTAATGGTTGTTGCGTTACTAATGAGTATGGTCCTATTGAACGAGCATGGATTTTATCATCAACCATGTGAGCAAGTTTCATATAGTACATAACACCTACAGAAACACGGTTATCAAATGCATCACCTGTACGTCCATCATATAAGATTGTCTTACCATCATCTGAAATTCCAGCTTCTTTAAAGACATTCCAGATATCTGAATCGCGAGCACCATCAAAAACTGGTGTTGCAACATGGATACCTAATTTACGAGCAGCCATACCTAAATGAAGATCTAAAACTTGTCCAATATTCATACGAGAAGGAACACCCATGGGATTCAAAAGAATATCAACTGGTGTACCATCTGGCATGTAAGGCATATCTTCAGAAGGGACAACGATTGAAACAACCCCTTTGTTACCATGACGTCCAGCCATCTTATCACCCACACGTAACTTACGTTTTTGTGCAATGTAGATACGAACCATCATATTAACACCAGGACTTAATTCATCCCCTGCTTCACGAGTAAAGATTTTAACATCTTGAACAATACCGCCACCACCATGAGGAACTTTCAATGAAGTATCGCGTACTTCACGAGCCTTTTCTCCAAAGATAGCATGTAATAAACGTTCTTCAGCAGATAATTCAGTAACCCCTTTAGGTGTTACTTTACCAACTAAGATATCACCATCATTAACTTCAGCACCAATACGGACGATACCAAATTCATCAAGATCTTTTAATGAATCTTCACCAACATTAGGAATTTCACGAGTAATTTCTTCAGGTCCTAATTTTGTATCACGTGCTTCTGATTCAAATTCTTCAATATGAATTGATGTGTAGACATCATCACGAACAAGACGTTCGTTAATGATAACAGCATCTTCAAAGTTATAACCATTCCAAGTCATAAAGGCAACTAATGGGTTTTGGCCTAAAGCTAATTCCCCATTTTCCATTGAAGGACCATCAGCTAAAATTTCATCAGCATCAACATGATCGTTTACACGAACAATTGGACGTTGATTGTAGTTTTTACCACCATTTGAACGATGGAATTTCATTAATTTGTATTTATCTAAAGCGCCATCTTCACGACGAACACGAATTTCACGTGCATCAACGTATTCAACAGTACCTTCGTTTTTGTTAATTAAAGCGACACCAGAATCATGAGCTGCCTTATATTCAATACCTGTACCAACAAGTGGTGAATGAGGATTGATTAAAGGAACAGCTTGACGTTGCATATTGGCACCCATCAAGGCACGGTTAGAATCATCATTTTCCAAGAAAGGAATACATGCTGTAGCAACAGCCACAACTTGTTTAGGTGAAACATCCATGTAATCGACTTTATCAATACCGATTTCGATATTTTCTGAACGATTACGAGCCATAACGAGTTCATTTACAAATGAATCATCTTCATTTAATGGTGAGTTAGCCTGTGCAATAACATAGTTATCTTCTTCATCAGCAGTCAAGTAATCGATTTTATCAGTTACTTGATGTGATTCCCAGCTCACACGACGATAAGGTGTTTCAATAAAACCATATCGGTTAACACGTGCATAACTTGATAAACTATTAATCAAACCAATGTTAGGTCCTTCAGGCGTTTCAATTGGACACATACGACCGTAATGCGTGTAATGAACATCACGAACTTCATATCCAGCACGATCACGAGTCAAACCACCAGGTCCTAAGGCAGAAAGACGACGTTTATGTGTCAATTCACCAAGTGGATTAGTTTGATCCATGAATTGTGATAATTGAGATGAACCAAAGAATTCTTTAATAGAAGCCACAACAGGACGAATGTTAATCAATTGTTGTGGTGTAACAGTTGTTGTATCTTGAATTGACATACGTTCACGTACAACACGTTCCATACGTGATAAACCAATTCTAAATTGATTTTGTAGTAATTCACCAACTGAACGAATACGACGGTTACCTAAATGATCAATATCATCCACAGAACCAATATTTTCTTTTAAATTAAAGAAATAGTTCATTGAAGCAATAATATCAGCAGGTACAATATGTTTGTATTGTAAGTCAATATTGCCATTACCAATCATTGGCATCTCACGTTCTGGGTCTACTTGAGAATAAACCTTAACGATTTGAAGTACCATAGGTTCAGTAACAACACCATCTTCTGATGGGTGGTATGTGACCGTCTTGAAATCTTGACGATCAAGATATGGTGCTAAAGTTTCCATAACTTGTTTATCAATTACGGTATCTTTTTGTGCAAGTACTTCACCAGTATCTGGATCAGCCAATGTTTCAGCTAATGTTTGGTTCAATAAACGTGTTTTCAAGCTTAATTTTTTATTAATTTTGTAACGACCAACTGGAGCTAAGTCGTAACGTTTTGGATCAAAGAAACGAGCTGTCAATAAACTACGTGAGCTATCAGCTGTTTTAGGTTCGCCGGGACGTAGACGTTCATAAACATCTTTTAAAGATTCTTCAACACGTGAATCATCCGTATTTTTATGAACATCTTTTTCAAGTGTTAGCATTAAGCTATCATTGTTACCCAACATTTCAATAATTTCATCATCAGAACCAAATCCTAAAGCGCGGACCAATTCAGTTAATGGAATTTTACGTGTACGATCAATACGTACATATGAAATATTTTTAGCATCTGATTCATATTCTAACCATGCACCACGGTTAGGAATAACAGTTGTGCCATATGTTTCACGGCCATTTTTATCTAATGAACCATTGTAGTAAACCCCTGGTGAACGAACTAATTGAGAAACAATAACTCGTTCAGCACCATTAATGATAAATGTTCCTTGTTCTGTCATTAATGGGAAATCACCAAAGAAAACATCTTGAGATTTAATTTCGCCAGTTTCATGGTTAGTTAAACGTAATGTAACATGTAATGGAGCCGAATAGTTCGCATCATGTGCGCGTGCTTCATCTACAGTGTATTTAGGTTCTAATAATTGGTAATCAACAAATTCTAATGATAAGTTACCAGCAAAATCGTCAATTGGCATGATGTCTTCAAACATTTCACGAAGACCTTCATCCAAGAACCATTGGTAAGAGTCACTTTGAATTTCGATTAAATTAGGTAAATCTAAAACTTCTTTGATACGTGCGTAACTTCTACGTGTACTGTGTTTACCGTAGTTTACTAAATGTCCAGCCAAATTAGTCACCTCTCAAATTTATTCTGTAAACCTGCCAAAGTCCGATGATTTTATATTACAGTTTGATTACAAATTGCATACTAGACGAAAAAATCGGTTTTTTTGGCAAAAGAAAAAACAAAAACAGTTTATTTATTTTTAAATAATCACCATTTTTGTCTCTCTATAAGGCTTCTTACGGACAATAGATCGTAATCAGCTATAAAAATTCACAGTATTATACATTTAATTATCATATACGCTATTGAATCGGATGTCAACAGTTCGTGCTCATTAAGTCATCGTCACAAATTCTTCAGCACTCGTTGGGTGAATAGCAACTGTATCATCGAAATCTTTTTTAGTTGCGCCCATTTTAATTGCTACTGCAAATCCTTGTAGCATTTCGTCCATGCCTTCTCCAACACCATGTAATCCAACAATTCGTTCATCTTTACCAACCGTAATTAACTTCAGGTTTTCCTTCACCTTACTATCACCTAAACTATAACGCATTGGTGTAAATGATGATCGATAAATTTTTAGATTTTCTTGACCATATTCTAAAGTTGCTTCAGCTTCAGTTAAACCAATCGTTCCAGCAACTGGATGTGAGAATACCACTGTGGGTACCAATTTATAATCTAAATGTTCCGTAGGTTTATTATTAAACACACGCTCCATTAATCTTCGGCTAGCTGCAATTGCAACAGGTGTTAAGTCAAGTTTACCAATAACATCCCCAGTCGCATAAATACCAGCAACTGATGTATTTTGATACTCGTCGACCACAATAGTACCATTATCATTTAATTTAATATTTGTGGCAGAAATATTCATTTTATCGGTAACTGGTCGGCGGCCAACCGCCCAAATAACACAATCTACGACCAATGAGTCATCATTGGTAATAACTTCATATTTACCATCACTTCGCCGTTTCAACTCTGTCACCTTTGAGTTAAAACTAATATCAATTCCATTTTCTATATACGTTTCTGTTACATTTGTTGAAATTAATTCATCAAAATTAGGTAACAACGTGTCGTATTTTGCATACATGTGAACTTTTGACCCTAGTGCATTCAACGTTCCAGCAAGTTCAGTACCAATATAACCGTTTCCGATAACCGCAACTTTAGCAGGTAATTCTTTCAAATCATCAAAGAATTGATTAGATTCAATCCCATACGTTGCGCCAGGAATGTCGGGTATATTGGGTGTTCCACCAGTTGCAATTAGTATGTGCTCTGAGACATATTTTGAGCCATTAACTTCAACTGTTTGATTATCAATAAATTTTGCATAGCCTTTAATGACTTGTACCTGATTTTTATCTAAATTTCTGAAATATGCGCCATGTAATCGTTCAATATATGCAGAACGGTTAGCAACTAATTTTTCAAAATCAAGTTGCGGCTGTTGTTTAGTAAACCCATAATCAGTAGCTAAATCAAAATCTTGTGCTAACGCTGCTGCAGACCACATAATCTTTTTAGGTACACATCCAACGTTGACACAAGTTCCACCAATTTCATTTCCTTCTATTAAAATTACTTTTTTTCCAAAAGAACCAGCTCGATTTGCTGCTGCAATTCCAGCAGAGCCTCCACCAATTACAATAAGATCTATTTTTTCCATAGATAACACTCCTTTTCTAGTGATAAAAAAGGTGCAACTACATGAATAGTTACACCTTTTTAAGTTTACTTCACTGCTACTTTAGTTTTTGATTCTTTAATCGTTACTTTGATAACACCTTTTACAGCACCAATTGTAATATTATCATTATCTTTTATTTGACCAGAAAGAAGAATATCACTTAGACGGTCCTCAACTTCTGTTTGTAATGCACGACGAATGGGTCTAGCACCATATTCTGGATCAAACCCTGCCTTAGCAATCACATCAATTGCTGCAGGTGATATTTTAACCTTAATATCTTGTTCCTTCAACCTATCAATAACTTCTTTAGTCATCAATTTCACAATCTCATGTAATTCAACTTTAGTTAATGAATGGAATATAATTGATTCATCAATTCGGTTTAAAAATTCTGGACGAAAGGCTTTTTTAAGAGCCGCGCGAATTTTTCCAGACATTGCCTTATATTCATCTTTTTCAGATTCTACACCAAATCCAACAAACTTCTCATCACGAACGGCAGTTGCACCTAAGTTAGATGTCATAATGATAATTGTATTTCTAAAATCAATACGACGTCCTTTAGAATCTGTTAAGTATCCATCATCTAACACTTGAAGTAAAATATTAAAAACATCAGGATGCGCTTTTTCAACTTCATCCAAGAGAACAACAGAATATGGTGTCTGACGAACTTTTTCAGTCAATTGTCCACCTTCATCATATCCAACGTAACCTGGTGGCGATCCAATCAAGCGACTTGTACTATATTTTTCCATATATTCCGACATATCCACTCGAATCATTGCTTCTTCAGAGCCAAACATAGCTTCAGCAAGTGCCTTAGCTAATTCAGTTTTACCAACACCCGTTGGCCCAAGGAACATGAATGAACCAATTGGTCTTGCTGGATTTTTCAATCCGCTTCTAGCACGTCGAATAGCCTTTGCAATTGAGCTAACTGCCTCATTTTGACCAATAACACGTTTATGCAAAATGTCTTCAAGATGAATTAAGCGATCACTTTCACTTTTATTCAATTGTTGTACTGGAACACCTGTCCAATCAGAAACAATTCCTGCAATTTCTTCGCTAGTTACCTTTATATCATAATGTTCTGCACTAGACTTAACGGCAGCATTTTTTTCGGCTTCTAAATCTTCAACCTGCTTTTTAACACGCATTTCTTTTGTACGAATACCCGCAGCTAATTCAAAATCTTGCTGACTAACTGCATCATCTTTTTGTTGACGCAATTCGTCAAGTTGATCTTGTTTTTTACTTAATTTTGATTTAGTCCTTGGGCGCTCAATACGAACCTGAGCAGCGGCTTCATCCATTAAATCAATCGCCTTATCAGGTAGGAATCGATCAGTAATATATCGATTACCCATTTCTACTGCTGCTTCAATTGCATCATCGGTAATTTGCACGCGATGATGTGCCTCATATTTAGGTCGGAGTCCCTTTAAAATATCAACAGTCTGTGCTTCTGTTGGTTCTTTGATTGTGATTGTCGCAAAACGTCGTTCCAAAGCAGCATCAGATTCAATGTATTTTTGATACTCATCTAATGTCGTTGCACCAATAACTTGAACTTCACCACGAGCCAATGCAGGTTTTAATATATTAGATGCATCTATTGCACCTTCTGCACCCCCTGCACCAATTAACGTGTGTAATTCATCAATAAATAAAATAACATCTTTAGTCGTGTATACTTCTTTCAATATTTTCTTTAACCGATCTTCAAATTCACCACGATATTTTGTTCCCGCAACTAATGATCCCATATCAAGCATCATTAATCGTTTTCCAATCATGTCTTCAGGAACGTTTCCGTCAACTAATCGTTGAGCAAACCCCTCAGCGATTGCAGTCTTACCAACACCAGGTTCACCAATTAACACTGGATTATTCTTAGTTCGACGACTCAATACTTGAGTTAATCTTTTCACTTCAGAATCTCGACCAATTACAGGGTCAATCTGCTTATCACGAGCCATTTTAGTCAAATCACGTGCTAATTCATCTAATGTAGGTGTTCCCTCTTCTGGAGTTTGTTTACCACGATTCTTTTGTCTCATCTGAACTTCACTGACACCAAGTTGACGGAAAATCATTTTACGTACCTGCTTAACATCAGCACTTAATCCGCCCATAATTCTTGATGATAATATTTCATTATTACTTGTTAGCGCTAGTAAAAGATGCTCTGTACCCACCTTACTTGCATTTAAATTTTTAGCTTCATCGTTAGCAATTGATAAAATCATTTTTGCTTTTGGTGAGTAAGGTAAATAATTATCATTTTTATTTAATCTCAATGATCCATAACCAGTGAATCTTTCGATTTCTTCCATTATATCTTCTGGATCAACATTAAATTGTTTCAATACTTTATCTGCAATACCATTTTGTACTTCAGACAAAGCCAAAAGTAAATGTTCAGTACCAACGGCTTGTTGACGATAGTGTTTAGCAGCTTCCTGTGCTCGAATAAGAACTTCTTTTGCACTCGGCGTAAATAAATTATCCATATTATTACCTCTTTCTACTCTTCATATCGTAAGCGATTAATTAAATTAATCAACATTTTAGCGCGTATCATATTTTCTGATTCTGTATCCATACCAAGAAAAACATCTTTCTTTATTATAGCTAAAACTAAATTTGATTCTTTTTTTGTCAATGTCTTCTCATCATATAAACTTTGAATAATATCGTAACCTTCTTGTTGGGATACGTTTGTACCAATTAAATTTTCTATTGTTTGAATAAATTCTTGATCTACAAAAAGATTTACCTTTTCTATCCTAATATATCCACCGCCACCACGTTTACTCTCTACTACATATCCATTTTGAATAGTAAATCGCGTGTTAATAACATAATTTATTTGCGATGGTACACAATTAAATAATTCAGCAACTTCAGAACGTTTAATGACTATTTCTTTTTCGTCTAAAAGAATTTTCTTAAAATACTTCTCAATCACATCAGAAATATTCTGACCCTGCATATTCATCACCTCAAATAGTTTGACTAATGTTGACTTTCATTATACGAAATATAAATTAAAATTGAAAGTTATTTGTCCTAAACAAAAAAAGGAATTTAAACATAAAGTTTAAATTCCTTTTTCAATTAATCGGGAAAACAGGATTCGAACCTGCGACCCCCTGGTCCCAAACCAGGTGCTCTACCAAGCTGAGCTATTTCCCGAACACAAAAAAATGCACCCAGTAGGAGTCGAACCTACAACCTTCTGATTCGTAGTCAGACACTCTATCCAGTTGCGCTATGGGTGCATTAAAAATATAAAATTAAAACAATAAATGGTGCCGAGGACCGGAATCGAACCGGTACGGTGATCACTCACCGCAGGATTTTAAGTCCTGTGCGTCTGCCAGTTCCGCCACCCCGGCATTTATTGAAAAGCGGAAGACGGGATTCGAACCCGCGACCCCCACCTTGGCAAGGTGATGCTCTACCACTGAGCTACTTCCGCAAAAAAATTAAAAAATGGTGCCGACTAGACGATTCGAACGCCCGACCCCCTGATTACAAATCAGGTGCTCTACCAACTGAGCTAAGTCGGCATAACTGAAAATGATGCGGGTGAAGGGACTTGAACCCCCACGTCTTACGACGCTAGATCCTAAATCTAGTGCGTCTGCCAATTCCGCCACACCCGCAGAATGTGGAATTGAAAATGAGCCGTGACAGGCTCGAACTGTCGACCCTCTGATTAAAAGTCAGATGCTCTACCAACTGAGCTAACGGCTCAAATGGAGGTTACAGGGCTTGAACCTGTGACCCTCTGCTTGTAAGGCAGACGCTCTCCCAACTGAGCTAAACCTCCAAATAATAAAAAAAGCATGGCAACGTCCTACCCTCGCAGGGGGCGACCCCCAACTACTCTTGGCGCTAAGAAGCTTA